>JAHEEL010000227.1 GCA_024640745.1 Actinomycetes bacterium | reverse complement strand
ACCGAGGGTTTCAACCGCTGGGAGCCTTCGGATCAGCGCTCGGCGCCTCAGCATGCGTTGGGCGCCGAGCGACAAGGCGATCGTCACCACGGCCGGCATGGCTTCGGGGATCGCGGCAACCGCGAGGCTGACCGAGGTGAGGAGCATGGTCTCGACACTCTCACCGCGGGCGATCCCGATTGCGAACAGCAGCGCCACGATGACCAGCGCCACGATTGCTAGAACCCTCGCGAGGTGGTCGAGGCGACGCTGGAGCGGTGTGCGCTCCTCTTCGACTGATTGGAGAAGCCCGGCGATGCGGCCGAGCTCGGTGCTCATCCCCGTCCGGGTGACGGCCACGACACCCCGGCCTCGCGTGACGGTGGTCCCGCGATAGACCGTGTTGTGCCGGTCCGCCACCGCCACGTCGTTGCGATAGACCCGATCGGCGTCCTTGCCGACCGGAACCGACTCGCCGGTCAGGGCAGCCTCTTCGATGTCGAGATTCACGGCTTCGATGAGGCGACCATCCGCCGGGATGATGTTGCCGGTTTCGAGGATGAGGATGTCCCCGGGGACGATGTCCGTGGATGTGGCAACCGTTGGCTCGCCTGAGCGAACCAGCGTCACCTCGGGGACCGACATCCGCTTGAGCGCTGCCATCGCCTCCTCGGCCTTCTTCTCTTGGACGTAGCCCATGACGGCGTTGAGCACGATGATCGCCAGAATGGCGATCGCCTCGATCCAGTCGCTCAGGAACGCAGAGATGAGGGCGGCGACGATGAGGATTGCTGTGAAGAGGTCCTTGAACTGGGACCCGAAGATCTGGAGCGACGAGCGCCCGCCGCGATCCTCGAGCTCGTTCGGCCCGTAGGTGGCGAGGCGCTCCGCGGCCTCGTGCGTCGAGAGGCCGTCGCGCGACGATCCGAGCTCGTTCAGCGCGGTGTCGACGTCGACCTGGTACCAGGCCGTATCCGCTGCGATGGTCCCGGCGGGCATGACGGGACGATAGGACATCCGCGGCGCTGGAGTTCAGCGGGTGTCTTGAACGGTCGCTGGATCCGATCAGCCGATCGCGGCACCGAGGTCATCCCATCGGTCACCCTCGGCGAGGTCGATGATCGTCATCGCCATCGCGAGGGCACCGTCGGTGATTGCTGCTTCGCCGGAAGGAGTCAGCGTGTGGGCCGCGAACTCCTTCTGGTGGTTGACGGCAGGAGCGGCCTTGATGTCGAGCATCGGATGGACCGTGGGCACCTCATACGAGACGTTCGCCATGTCGGTGGAACCCGTGGCGGCCGGGTCATACTCGCTCCCGCGGTGCATCAGCCGGCCGAGGGCCTCGGAATTCGCCGCGTACACGTCGGCGAGCACCGGATCGATCACCATGTCGGTATAGGCATGGCCTCGGGGCTTCACCTCGAATGAGCAGCCGGTCGCAACCGCAGCTCCTTCGAAGGCTGCGAGGACCTTGGCGTAGAGCTCGTCGAGGCGCTCCTTGGTGAAGGCGCGCACGTACCAGGACATCGCCGCGAACGCCGGGATCACGTTGGGGACATCGCCGCCGTGGGTGATCACTCCGTGGATCTTGTCGGTCGGATAGATGGCCTGTCGCAGGGTCGAGATGTTGACATAGGCCTGCACGGCGGCGTCGAGCGCGTTGATCCCCACCTGCGGCTTGAAGGCGGCGTGCGATTCCTTGCCATGGAACTCGACGTCGAACTGCTTCACCGCGAGGAAGTTCTTGTCGACCACATCCTCGTTTGCCGGATGGACCATCATTGCAGCGGCGGCATCACTGAAGGCGCCGGCATTGATGAGATCGACCTTGCCGCCGTAGGCCTCCTCAGCCGGCGTGCCGAGCACCGTGACCCGGATCCCGAGGTCGTCGACGACGGGCGCCACGGCGACTCCGGCACCGATCGCCGCGGCGGCGATGACGTTGTGACCGCACGCGTGGCCCACCTCGGGAAGGGCGTCGATCTCGCAGCAGATCACGACTTCGGGTCCCGAGTTGCCGACGCGGGCGGCAAAGGCGGTATCGAGGCCGTAGGCCGGGTATTCGACCTCGAAGCCCTGCGCTGCGAGGTACTCGGCGAGCTTCGCCGACGTCGCGTACTCCTCGTGGGCGATCTCCGGATTGTCGTACATCCAGCGCGAGAGGTCGCGCAACTCGTGCTCGACCTGCGCGAACCTCTCACGTGCCGTGTCTTTGGCGTTCACATCCGCTCCGAATCTCGATAGTCGCTTCCTCGCACCGGTCCTATGCCGCCTTGTGCTGCGCGAGGCTTGGATCGGCGTGGCCGATCGCCGACGGCCGGCGGCTCAAGAGAGGCTACTCCTCGCCGCGGCAGATCCGACGGCCCACGACCGCTGGAATGCCGACGGCCGGCACCGGTTGGAATGCCGACGGCCGGCACCGGTTGGAACCCCGTAGCATTGCCCCCCAACCAGGAGGTGCCATGGGTGAATACCAGGACGAGATCAAGAAGATCGCACCGTCGACACAGGAACTGCGTGAGTTCCTTCCCGAGGTCTACGAAGGGTTTGCCACTACCTACCGCGCGGTCTATCAGGACGGGGCGCTGTCGGCGGGTGTCAAGGAACTGATGGCCGTCGGCATTGCGATCTCCACGGGTTGCAAGGGCTGCATCGCGAGCCACACCCGCGGCGCGGCGCGCAAGGGCGTCACGGAAGAGCAGATGGCAGAAACCATCGGCGTCGCCATCCAGATGGGCGGCGGGCCGGCGTCGGTCTACGGACCGCAGGCGTGGGAGTCGTTCAAGGAATTCAAAGAGCGCTACGGATGATCCCCCTGCTCGCTTCCATCCCTTCGCCGGCACGCAACGTGATCGAGATCGGTCCGTTGACGATCCATTTCTACGGAATCATGATCGCCATCGGCGTCATCGTTGCCGCGATCGTGACGCGCCGCCGGTACGAGCGCTTCGGTGGGAGCGGCGCGATGGCGGAGCGGGTTGCAGTCTGGGCCGTGATCATCGGATTCCTCGGCGCTCGTCTCGCCTATGTGTCGACGCACACCGGCGAGTTCCTCGATCGGCCGTGGGCGATGCTCTTCATCTGGGAAGGCGGCCTCGCGCTCTACGGTGGCCTCCTGTTCGGCACCGTCGCGGTGGTCGTGCTGCTTCAGCGATGGCGGGGCGACGTCTTTG
>JAHEEL010000226.1 GCA_024640745.1 Actinomycetes bacterium | reverse complement strand
GATGCACGGCGATGCCGACACCGTGATCCCGCTGAGCGATTCACTCCATCTCCATGCCCGGCTCGTCGGTAGCGAACTCATCGTCGTTCCCAACGGCACCCACGCCGATCTCGAACCCTACGTTCCGTTCTTCCCGACCGTTGAGGCGTTTCTGCAACGCACCCTGCGGGTTCCCCACCCGAGTGTGCGCTGAGGCAGCGATCGGCGGCTACCTCCAGAGGTCCTCGAGGACGTCGGCGACCGGATCGCCGCCGTCTGCAGCATCGCCGAGCCCATCGATCTCCGGCGGCATTCCGGCTGCCGCGTGCTCGAACGCATCGCGTGCCGGATCGAGGAAGCGGCTCGGGAGCGCATACGAGTGCTCGCGACTGCTCGCGAAGCGCTTGTGGTAGAACCGCTGCGGCACGGTCACGTGCAGATGGTCTTTGGCCCTCGTCAGCGCCACATACAGGAGACGTCGCTCCTCTTCCAATCCCCCCGGCTCGGACAGCGCCATGTCGGAGGGGATGTTGCCGTCTGCCGCATGGATCACAAACACGGCCCGCCACTCCCCGCCCTTTGCCGAGTGGATGGTCGAGAGGCTGAGATAGTCGTCGTCGAGATGCGGCGCTCCGGCGAGGTCGCTCGTGCTCGCCGGCGGATCGAGCGTGATCTCGGTGAGAAACCGGCTCCGGGTCCCGTACTCTGCGGCGAGCGCAGCAAGCTGACCGAGATCCGCCAGGCGTGCCTCCGGATCGTCGTAGGCACGGTCGAAGACCAGGGTGCAGAACTCAGTGAGCCGCTCGATCTGCTCCGCCGGGCCGGGCTCCGTCCCGTCGGTTCCCCGGCAGTCGGCCAACGCAGCTCGTAGCTCTCGAATCGGGGTCCGTGCCTCGGCAACAACGGTGAACTCGGTGGCAATGAAGCTCAACAAGCGGTCGGTTTCGGCCTCCGCCGCGGAGGCGTCGAGGTGGGCGATCAACTTCTGAGCGGTCGCGGGCCCGATCCCGGGGATCATCTGCACGACGCGATCCCACGCAAGCTCGTCTTTCGGATTGTCGAGAATCCGCAGCATCGAGAGCAGATCCTTGACGTGGGCCGCCTCGAGAAATCGGAGTCCCCCGAACTTGACGAAGGGGATGTTCCGCCGGGAGAGCTCGATCTCGAGTCCTGCGGAATGGTGGCCGGTACGGAACAGGACCGCCTGATCCCGAAGCGGAATACCGGCCTCGCGATGCTCGAGCACCCGGTCGGCAACCAGTTCGGCCTGCACCGCCTCGTCGTGGCACGTGACGAGATCGGGGGTCCTGCCGCTTCTGCGCTCCGTCCACAGCAGCTTCGGGAAGACCTCGGGTGACGCCTCGATGACCGCGTTCGCCGCCTTGAGGATCTGCGGTGTCGAGCGATAGTTCTGTTCGAGCTTCACCACCGTGGCCGCCTCGTAGGAATCCGGAAAATCGAGGATGTTCTCGACCGTCGCGCCGCGGAACGAGTAGATGGCCTGGGCGTCGTCGCCCACCACCGTGAGGTTGCCGTCGGCGCCGCAGAGCGAACGCAGGATCTCGGCCTGACTGCGATTGGTGTCCTGGTACTCGTCGACCAACACATGGTCGAACAGGCCTCGTACGGTGTTTCCCGCCGGCGAGTCGAGCAGCGCGCTCCAGTAGAGGAGTAGGTCGTCGTAGTCGACGACGTTGTGCTCCCTCTTGCGTGCGGTGTAGGCCCGAAAGAGATCCCTCAGGGCATCGATGTGATCGGCGACCCACGGGAATCGGTCTTCGACCGTTTCTGCAAGCGGTGACCTGGCATTGACGGTGCGGGAGTAGACGGCGGCAATGGTCTCCTTCTTCGGGAATCGCTGCTTCGAAGCCGAGAAACCGAGCTCGGTGCGGAGCATTCCGAAGAGCGACGCCGCGTCCGCCTGATCGATGACCGTGAATCCGTCCTGCAATCCGACCGCGTTGCCGTAGCGTCGCAGCAGGCGATTTGCGACGGCGTGGAACGTGCCGCCCCAGACGCGACCGACCGAACGGTCCGAGATGAGCGCGCCGGACCTTCGGAGCATCTCGGCAGCGGCCCTGCGGGTGAACGTGAGCAGCAGAACCCGCTCCGCCGGCACGCCTTCATCGACGAGGCGAGCGACACGGCTGGCGAGCGCGCGGGTCTTCCCGGAGCCGGCGCCGGCAATGACCAACAGCGGGCCGTTCCCGTGCAGGACCGCTTCGCGCTGCGGGTCGTTGAGGCCGACGAGCCACGACGGAACATCTTCATCGAACATGTGTTCGTCGAGTGTAGCGAGGCCACGACCGGTAGACGGGTTCCCGCCGACCGCGGTGTCGGCTCCGGGTGGCGGAACGGCGACGCGCCGCGCTCCGGCTACGACCCGGCGAGCCGATCGAACGCCGACCGGAGCTCCGTGTGGAGGACGCCGACGTCCGCTGCCGGCCACTCGTCCGGGTCGGCACGCAGGAACGACGTGTGGTCGATTCTGTTGTCGAACATCGCCGCCGGGATCTTCCTCGGTCCCCCATCGGTCTCGACGACGACGGAATCCCCACCGCCCTGCTCGATGAGCCACGGAAGGTCGTCGCTGCCGTACTCGCCCAGCATCACCGCCTCGGGCACGCCGTGATGGAGGATGGATGCGTCTCCGTCGCGCCCAGGGCGCGCACGCTCCCGATTCCGCCGTCGACTCTCTTCCGGCGTGACCCACACATAGAGAATCGACGACCGCTCCAGAATCCCCGCAGACAACTCCGACAGCGCATAGCCGTAGCCGTAGGGAGCGGCAAGGGGCATCGCTTCGCCGTCGGGGCCGCCCCGGGCGAACTCGATCACCACGGTGTCGCCAACCGACCATGAAGAGACCGTCTCGGCCAGCCAGGCCCACAGCGCGGCCGCCTCGGGCTCGAGGGCGCTTGCGAGTCGGTCACGAACCGGCGTATCCAACTGCCCGAGCGCCGGAACTGCGCCGACGGCGGAGCGAGCCGTATCGAGGCGATCGAACAGCCACCGTGCGGCAGACTCGGGTTGTTTCGGAGTTCTGCCGAGGATCGCATAGTCGTCGTTCAGAAGATGGATCAAGGTGCCCCAGTCGCGGGGCTCGGCGAACGGCGTGTTGTCGTCGTCGAAGAATGTCGGAACGTCCGCGCCGGCCTTCAGCTCTTGCGCGAT
>JAHEEL010000063.1 GCA_024640745.1 Actinomycetes bacterium | reverse complement strand
CGAATCGCCATCACACCGGCAACCGCTTCGAATGCCCCGGCACCGCCGAGTAAGTGCCCACTCATCGATTTCGTCGAGGAGATGGGGATCCGATAGGCGTCCTCGCCGAAGACCGCCTTGATCGCCATCGTCTCGGTGACATCGTTGGCCGCCGTCGACGTTCCATGAGCGTTGACATAGGAGATCTGCCCCGCCGCCAGCCCGGCATCGTCGAGAGCCGCCTGCATCGCGCGAATCGCTCCTCCCCCTCCCGGTCGAGGCAGGGTGACGTGGTACCCATCCGACGACATGCCGTAGCCGAGCAACTCGGCATGGATGCTCGCTCCGCGCGCCAGGGCGTGTTCCCGTTCCTCGAGGACCAGCGCAGCGCCGCCTTCGGCCATGACGAACCCGTCGCGATCGACGTCGAACGGGCGACTCGCCCCCTGCGGATCGTCGTTCCGAGTGCTCAGCGCTCGCGCCTGAGAGAATCCGCCGACGGCGAAGCGCGTGATCGACGCGTCGGAGCCACCGGCGAGCATCAGATCGGCGGAACCACGTTGGATGATCGTGGCCGCATCACCGATCGCGTTCGCCGACGCCGCGCACGCGGTGACGACCGTCGTGTTCGGCCCGTAGAGGCGGAAGTCGATGGATGCCTGACCGCCGGCCATGTTCGCGATGACTTTGGGAATGCCGAAGGGGCTCAATCGGTGCGGTCCGACTTCGAGCAGCGTCGTCAGCTCCTCCTCGAACGTCACGACTCCCCCGATGCCGGTGCCCACGACAACGCCGGAGCGATACGACTCAGGGTCGTCTTCGGCGTAGTCGATGCCGGCGTCTGCGAGTGCTTCTCGGCTCGCGACCCAGAAGTACTGCGCGTACGGATCCATACGGCGGGCTTGACGTCGCGGCATGTAGGCCTCGACGTCGAATCCCGATATCTCCCCGGCGATCCGGGACGGAAGGTCGGATGCGTCGATCTGCGTAATCGGGCCGATTCCGGACCGACCGCTCAGCAAGCCGCTCCACGTCGAGGCGACATCGACACCTACGGGGTTGATCGTGCCAAGGCCCGTGACAACGACGCGACGGTCGTTCATGGATTCCCCCTCAGCCGTTGAGCTTGATCTCCACGAGATCGACGGCTTCCCCGACCGTGGTGATCTGCTCTGCCTCCTCATCCGGGATCTTGACGCCGAAGTTGTCTTCGAGCGCCATCAGCAACTCGACCACGCCGAGCGAGTCGACGTCCAGATCCTCTTCGAATTTGGCGTTGCTCGTGATCGCGTCCCGCTCGATGCCGAGTTCGTCGACGAGCAGATCCGTGAGTTTCGATTCGATCTCTGTTCGATCCATGTGGTTGAGCCTCCTTGTGGCCTTTCTAGAGAGCCAGCCCGCCGTCAACGACGAGCGTCTGTCCGGTTACGTACGCCGCATCGTCGGAGGCAAGATAGCCCACCGCTGCGGCGATCTCCTCGGGCCTTCCGAGGCGCCCGAGTGCGACGCGCTGCGCCACTTCTTCAGCAATCTCCGATCCGAGCTTGTCGGTCATGTCGGTCTCGATGAACCCGGGTGCCACCACATTGACCGTGATGTTGCGCGAACCAACCTCGCGCGCCACTGATTTCGAGAAGCCGATGATCGCGGCTTTTGATGCAGCGTAGTTTGCCTGGCCGGGATTCCCGGATATCCCTGAGATCGAACTCATCGAGATGATCCGGCCCCACTTGAGCCGAAGCATGCCGCGCATCGCCGCCCTGGAACACAGGTAGACGGAGCGAAGGTTGGTCTCGATCACCTCGTCCCATGCGTCGACTCCCATGCGCAGCAGAAGATCATCCCGAGTGATTCCCGCGTTGTTGACGAGGATTCCGACGCGTCCAAAGTGGTCCTCGATCTCGCCGAACATGGAAGCCACCGCGTCGGCATCGCCCACGTCGGCCTGTACGGCCCGTGCCGTCCCGCCTCGGGCGACAATCGCCTCGACGACGTCATGGGCGGAAGCGGCACTCGCGGCGTAGTTGACGGCAACCTGGTGCCCATCGGCGGCCAGACGCAACGCGATGGCGCGCCCGATGCCGCGCGAGCCACCGGTGACCAGTGCGACGCGGCTCATGTCGGGCGCGCATTCTGTCGGTCGACCAGGATCTGGAGCCCGGTTCGATCGCTGGGCGGGAGCGCCGCAGCGCTCCGTGCCTCCGGCTCGGTCCGTTCGCCCCATTGAATGGCGGTGGCTCCCCACGTGAGCCCGGCGCCGAACGCAACCAGGACGAGCTTCGAGCCGGGCGCAACGCGCCCCTGATCGATCGCCTCCGAGAGCGCGATCGGAATCGAGGCGGCGGAGGTATTGCCGTAGTCGGCGATGTTCACGCACACTTGATGGTCCTCGAGTTCGAGCCGCTTCGTGGTGGCATCGATGATTCTGAGGTTCGCCTGGTGCGGGATCAGAAGGTCGATGTCGTCGACCGTCCAACCCGCCTCATCGAGCGCCTGTTCGGCGGCGGCCGCCATCCCGACGACGGCATTCCGAAATACCTCGCGACCGTCCATGACGACCCGAACGGGTGTCGGGACATCCATCCACGACGAGCCGGCGCCCTCGACGGTCAGCGCGCCGGCGAGATCCCCGTTGGAGCCGACGTTGATGGAAACGATGCCGTCCGATCCGTCCGTCGCTTCGAGAATGACCGCTCCGGCACCGTCCCCGAACAGAACGGCCGTGTCTCGCCGTTCGAGGTCGAGATAAGCCGTGAGGCGTTCGGACCCGATGAGCAGAATGCGGCGGGCCGATCCGGTGGCGATCAGGCCATTTGCGAGATTGAGCCCGTAGATGAAGCCGGTGCATCCGGCATTGGTGTCGGTTGCGGCGGCATGGACAGCGCCGAGCTTTGCCTGGACATGGCAGGCCATGGCGGGAATGAAGCGGTCCGGGGTGCAGGTCGCCACCAGGATGTAGTCGAGGTCGGACGCCTCCATGCCGGCCGCAGCGAGCGCGTGTCGGCCGGCCACGGTGGCCATGTCAGAGTTGTCGACGTGCGACACCATTCGCTGCCGGATCCCCGAGCGCGTTGCGATCCACTCGTCTGAGGTATCGATGACGGTCGCCAGTTCGTCGTTGGTGACCACCCCTTCCGGCGTGCATCGCCCCCAGCCGGTAATCGTCGCTCGCTGCATGGTGCGTCCTTCGTCTGCGCGGCCCGTCATTGTATGAAAACGCCGTTCGCGACGGCGGAGATGTCGCCGAGTTCCGACACGACGTGGACGGTCGCCTCCGGAACCGTCCGTTTGGCGAGCCCCGCGGTGACATCCCCCGGGCCCACATGGATGAACGTGGAGATCCCATCGTCGAACATCTGCCGGATGGAATCGGCGAAGCGAACCGGCTGGACCAGCTGCTCGGCCAATTGCCTTCGCGGACTCTCGACCGGTCGGGCGGTGGTATTCGCGTACACGGGGAACGACGCCGGTGAGAACCGCGTGGCGTCGAGGGCTGTGCCGAGTCGAGCAGCGGCCGGCGCCATGAAGGGGGAATGGAATCCTCCGGCGACGGCGAGCGGCATCGCCCGCCGGATGCCGAGTTCTCGGGCGTGCTCGCAGATCCACTCGATATCGGGTTTGCTCCCGGCGAGCACGATCTGCGTCGGAGCATTGACGTTTGCCACCCAGAGCCTCCCGCCGTCGTCCCGGCGGTTCGCTGCAACCGCTTCCGCGAGCTCGACATCAGCACCGATCAATGCTGCCATTCCCGATGGTTCCCCCGACGCCGCGGCATCGGCCATTGCGCGACCCCTTTCTGCAACCAGTCGGAGGCCATCCTCATATGAGAGCACCGAAGATGCTGCGAGTGCGGTGTACTCGCCGAGCGAATGCCCGGCGGCTGCGGCCGGTGGCATCGGCAACGCTTCGGCCAGCGCGATCCAGAGCGCATACGCCACGCCGTAGAGCGTCGGCTGGGCGTGCTCGGTCCGGGTGAGTTCCTCGATCGGCCCCTGACCGACCAGCGGCTCCATCGGCCATCCGACGATCTCATCGGCAACCGCCCCGAGGAGATCCGGGTACGCGGCAAAGACATCGGCACCCATGCCGACGTGCTGGCTCCCCTGGCCCGGAAACAGTATGGCGTACCGTGACATCTCAACCTGCTCCGTTCGGAATCGACATATCGACCCCGCGCGCTGCAACGGGGTTTCAAGAGAGCATCCAACGCTAGTGCCGCGTCCACCGTCATTCGGGGCTTGATGCGTGCCGCACGCGGCACGTTGCAGTTTCCTTCGGAAACTGCCAACCGACCCACACCAACCAACAACCAGCATGCCCCACGCGGCACGCCGCAGCCTCCCACCGAAACCACCGACCGACCCACACCAACCAACAACCAGCATGCCCCACGCGGCACGCCGCAGAACTACGCAAAGGTTGGTGAGAACAGCACTAGCCTCACCCGGCCTCACGAGGAGTACCAATCATGATCGACCGACGAACGAAACTCAGCGCGTCCATTCCGACCGGACCGAAGGCCTCCCTCGCCATTCCCAGCCAATTCGACCGGCTCTACGACCTCGCCTACAACTTGTGGTGGTCGTGGGATCCGCTGGGACGAGAGCTCTGGGGGAGGATCGATCCGCAGGTGTGGGCCACGACGAGGAACCCGATCCCGCTTCTTCAGTACGTGGAACCATCCACGTGGGAGGCGCTGACTTTCAGCGGAAGCTACACCGAGCTCTATGTCGAGGCTGTCGAGCGGTTCGACCACTACCTCGACAACGATGAGACGTGGTTCGACACCCATCACCGTGTCGCGCTCGACGGCCCGGTCGCCTACCTCTGCGCCGAGTTCGGCATCAACGAGAAGCTCCCGTTCTACTCGGGCGGCCTCGGCGTGCTGGCGGGGGACCACGTCAAGTCGGCTTCAGACCTCGGCATCCCGATGGTCGCCGTCGGTCTCCTCTACCGGCGCGGCTTCTTCCGCCAGGCCGTCGATCCCGATGGCTGGCAGCAGCACACCTATCAACGCCTCGAGCTGCGACGCCGGCCGATGCTCGAGGTCCTCGATCCACATAGCGGCCATCCGCTGCGCGTCTCCCTGCGCTTGAACGGCCGCGAGGTTGCGGTCGGAGCGTGGCGCGTCAACGTCGGCCGCGTCCCGCTGATCCTCCTCGATACCGATCTACCGGAGAACGACCCCGCCGATCGCCCGATCACCCACATCCTCTACGTTCGGGGGAGAGAAGCACGATTCGCCCAGGAAGCCGTGCTTGGAATCGGTGGAGCTCGCGTCTTGCGGGCACTCGGAATCGACCCGGCGGTATGGCATGTCAACGAGGGTCACGCAGCGCTGAGCCTCTTCGAGCGACTCTCGTGGGAGATCGGCGCCGGCGCCGACGTCGATGCAGCGCGACGCGCTGTGGCCGACCGCACGCTCTTCACGCTTCACACCCCCGTGCCCGCCGGAAACGAGACATTCGACCAGTCGCTGGCGTCGGCCGCGTTGATCGACACGATCAGCGGTGTCGACGCCGACCTCCAGCGGGAACTCGCGCGTAGTGGCTCGGACGACGCCAGGTTCGACATGGGGGCGCTCGCAATCCGCCTCTCCGACCGCACCAACGGCGTGTCACTCCGGCACGCTGATGTCGTCACCAAGGACTGGGGCGAGCTGATCGGCGGGCCGGCCTTCGCCGTCACCAACGGCATCCACCCACAAACCTGGCTCGGGCACGGGATGCGCCGACTGCTCAACGAGAACGTCGGCCTCGACTGGCCCGACCGGATTCACGATCCGGAGATCTGGGAGCAGATTCGTGAAATCGACGACGGCCGCGTCTGGAGAGCCCACGCCGGCCAACGTGAGCTCATGACCCGCCGGCTCCGGATCCGGCTCCGCGAAGAATATGCGCGTCACGGCCAGGGCAGCCAGCGCCTCCGCTGGCTCGACGATCAGCTTCCGGCGGACCGGTTGACGATCGCGTTCGCCCGGCGGTTCACGAGCTACAAGCGGGCCGGAATGATCTTCACCGACCCGGGACGGCTCGAAGCCATCCTCAAGAATCGCGATCGGCCGGCCCAACTCATCTTCGCGGGCAAGGCCCATCCGGCCGATCGCGAGGGTCAGGCGTTGATCAAACACGTCTTCGAGCTCTCCCAAAGTGCCGCCTTCGAGGGCCATCTGTTCTTCGTCGAGGACTACAACTTGCGGCTCGCTCGCACGCTCGTCACCGGGGCCGACGTCTGGCTGAACACACCGATCCCCCCGCGAGAGGCGAGCGGCACGTCGGGAATGAAGGCCGCCGCGAACGGGGCATTGAACCTGAGCGTCCTCGATGGCTGGTGGGCAGAAGGATTCGACGGGACGAACGGATGGGGGTTCGGCGAGCATTCGGAGTCGGATCAGGCCGACGCAGAGGTCCTCTATCACCTCCTCGAGTCCGATGTCGTGCCGACGTACTACGACCGCGACGCCGGCGGTCTTCCCCGGGCGTGGATCGAGAAGATGAAGTCGTCGATGATCACCGGTCTTTCGCAGTTCACCACGCATCGCATGCTCATGGACTACACAGAAAAGGCCTACATACCGCTCGGCGGTCGGAGCATCAGCTGAGCTCGAGTGCCTTTCGGATACCGCGCACCGCTTGCGCCGTGCGCTGGTCGTTCTCCACGAGCGCAAATCGAATGTGGCCGTCTCCGGATGGACCAAAACCGATTCCCGGGCTCACGGCGACTTGTCCCCGGTCGAGGAGGTGGAGCGCAAACGTGAGCGAGTCCATGTGCCGGTAAGGCTCGGGGATCGGAGCCCACACGAACATGGTGCTCTTGGGCTTTTCGACATGCCAGCCGATCCGATTGAGACCGTCTACCAGGACATCGCGCCGACGCTCGTAGACGTCGAGGACGCCGGAGACGTAGTCGTCGCACTCGTTCAACGCGATGATCGAGGCGATCTGAATCGGTTGGAACGTGCCGTAGTCGAGGTACGACTTCAGCTTGCCCAGCGCGCCGACCATCTCTGCATTGCCGACGGCGAATCCGACCCGCCAGCCAGCCATTGAATGGCTCTTCGACAAGGTGTACAGCTCGACGCCCACGTCCTTCGCTCCCGGAACCTGCAGCAGGCTGGGGGGCACATAGCCGTCGTACGCGATATCCGCGTACGCGAAGTCGTGGACGAGCATCGTGTCGTTCTCCTGCGCGAACCCGACGAGCCGCTCAAAGAAGTCGATGTCGACGGTCGCCGTCGTGGGATTGTGCGGGAATGACGTCACGATCACACGTGGCCTCGGCCACGAGTTGTGGTACGCCTCGGCAAGTCGCTCGAAGAAGTCGATGCCGGTCGACAAGTGCACCCGCTGCACTTCAGCGCCCGAGAGAACGGCTGCGTAGATGTGGATCGGATAGCTCGGCTCGGGAACGAGGGCAACGTCACCGGGCTGGACCAGTGCCCACATCAGGTGTGAGAGCCCCTCCTTGGCACCGATCGTGTTGATCACCTCCGTCTCCGGGTCGAGGTCGACGCCATATTGGCGCCGGTAGCGATCGGCCACCGCCTTGCGAAGATTCGGCAGGCCTCGCGACGCTGAATACCGATGGTTCTTCCCGCTGCGGGCAGCTTCGACGAGCTTGTCGACGACCGCCGGCGGTGACGGGATGTCCGGATTGCCGAAGCCGAGATCGATGATGTCGATGCCGGCGCGTCGGGCCTCCAGCGCCTTGCGCGTCACCTCAGCGAAGACGTACGGGGGAAGATTGTCGATGCGTCGGAAGTCCATGCTCGGAGCGTAGGCGCTACGACGTCGATTGGGGCGGATCGGCCCCGAGCAGACGACGCGTGCGGAGCCCACGACCGATCGGGGTGTCGATATCGCCGCGTGCCGGAAGCGGCATGCCGGACGAGCGCTAGCTCGGCAGCAGCCTTCGCAACGGACCTGGGATGATCTCAGTGCCCCATTCGGTTGCCGCGAGCACGAGGTCGAGCGAGTCGGCGGAGCCGTCCCAATGCTGTTCGATGACCTCGCGTCCCGTGCCGGCAATCAGATGATTGAGCGCAACGGCCACGATGACGAGATCATCCAACTGGCCGAATCCGCCGACGAAGTCGGGGATCAGATCGATCGGCGAGATCACATAGATCAGTGCGGCGACCGCGAAGCTCTTCCGTCGGACCGAAACCCGCGGATCGCGGATGATGCGGCCCAGCAGCTTCACCACGTTCGGAATCAGCATCACCGCTTCGAGGGCGATCTCCTTCGCCTGGCGTTTCTCTACCGGTGTTTCATCGAGTCGCGACATATGCATCAGCGTATCGACGCAGCGAGGTAAGCCGCACCAACGGCGCCGGCGCGAGCTCCCGATCCCGCCACCAGGATCGGCGGCGACAAGCGGTGGTTTCCGCCGTGAAGCGCATCGGCGGCAAACCGGCGGGCCGGGCCGAGGAGCGACTCGCCGACGGATCCCAGGCCGCCACCGACCACCACGAGATCGGGATCGAAGATCGCGATCAGGTTTGCGATGCCGCGACCGAGCTCGGCACCGACTTCCGCGACCAGGCCGCGCGCGACCTCGTCGCCGGCATCGGCAGCTGCGGTGACATCCTCCCCACTGATGGGCCCGGCACCGAAGCGGTGGGCGAACGAACCCTCGGGGTTGAGACTGATCACCTCACGGGCGAGCCGGACCAGGGCCGGACCGGAAGCGACAGTCTCCCAGCAACCCCGCTTGCCGCAGTCACAGAGACGGCCGGTTGGGTTGTGCTTGATGTGGCCCCACTCACCGGCGAACGACTCTCCGCGGTAGACCTCTCCATCGATCACGATCGCTCCACCGATTCCGGTCCCGAGCGTGACGAGTAGAAAATCATCGTATCCCCGCGCCGCTCCCGAGACGCGCTCGCCGTAGGCGGCGACGTTCGCGTCGTTGTCGACCACCACCGGAATCGCGAGCTCGCGGTGGAGCAAGTCACGAAGCGGGAGGTCGGTGCTGTCGACATGCGGGCCCCACGCGAAGACACCCTCCGGCCATCGGACGAGACCGGCGATGCCGACGCCCACGGCTTCGACGTCGTCGGACCAGACGTCGCGGATTGCCGCCAGGGCCGTATCGAGGGGCGGCTCGCCGGGAGCCGCTGTGTGCCGCTCTTCGACGACTTCCCCGTCTGCAAGCCGGACGGAGAGCGCTTTCGAGCCGCCAATGTCGATCCCGATGGTGCTCATGGTCGCGCAGGTTATCAGGCACCGGGAACCTCGCGCGGGTCCGGAAGCGTCCGAGCGATGATCGAGCGAGGAGGCTCAGGTGAAGCGAATCGTGACCACCACTGCGCTGGCAGCGCTCGCATTGTCCGCGTGCGCCGTTCCGACGCGCGCAGCAATGTCCGCCATCGATACGAAGCCCGTCTCCACGAGCACCACCGTCGCGAGGGCCCAGCCGCCCGCCGAGCGCGCCTTGATGCCGTTCGACGCGTGCGACGACCTGCTCACGTGGACGATTGGCCACGCCCTCGAGCGCGTCGGACCCTACGGCCTCGACGGGTACGGCGCCTACCCCATCTACGACGACGTGTTCGCGATGGGGATCGAAGGCGACGCCCGCGCTGCCGAGGAGATGACCACGACTGTGCCGGCGTCCGGAGCATCGGACGCGGCCGGCATCATCGGCACGAACCTGCAGGAGGTCGGCGTCGACGAACCCGACCTCGTCAAGACGGACGGCGAACGGATCGTGGCGGTCAACGGCACCACGGTATTCCTTCTCTCCGTCGACGATGATCGCCTCGAGCTGCGCGGATCGATCGATCTCGCGTTCTGGACCCAGGATCTATTCCTCGATGGAGATCGCGTCATCGCCATCGCAAACGGCGGATTCGAGCCGGTGCCGCTCCTCGAGACCGAGATCGAATTCGAGGGAGGAATCATGGCGCCACCGACCGCCGTGATGACGGTTGCCGAGATCGACATCTCCGACTTGGACGACCCCGAGCTGAGCCGGACGCTTCGTATCGACGGCCGCTACGTGTCGTCCCGGACCGTGAATGGCGCAGTGCGGCTCATCGTATCGTCGCGCCCGACCGGGTTCTCCTGGACCTACCCGGACGGCGGCGGCCTGCGTGCCGAGCGAACGGCAGAGGAACAGAACCGATCGATCATCGAGACGTCGGAGGTCGCCAACTGGCTGCCGTACTTCATCATCACCGACCACGATGGACGCGACCGTGTCGTCGCCGAAGGGACATTGCTGGCTTGCGATCGGACTCACCGTCCCGACGAGTTCTCCGGACTCACCACCCTCTCGCTCGTGACCCTCGGCGCCGACGATCTCAGCATCGCCGATGCCACCGGCGTCTTCGCCGACGGCGAAATCGTGTATTCGTCGGGAGAAGCGACGTATGTCGCCACCAATCAGTGGGTCGACCCGATCGTGTTCGACGAGCTGGGCCAACCCGACGGCATGAAGACGATGATCCACAAGTTCGAACTCTGGGAGCGAGGTGCCGACTACCGCGGTTCGGGCTCGGTAGCGGGCTACCTGATGAGCCAATGGTCGATGTCCGAGCACGACGGCTTTCTCCGCGTCGCATCAACGGATACCCCCGCTTGGTGGGACGGACCGGACACGGAGTCGATGGTGACCGTGCTCGATACGCGCGGCGAGAAGCTGCGAACGGTGGGACGGGTGGACGGACTCGGCCGCGGCGAACGCATCTACTCCGTGCGGTTCTTCGGTGACCGCGGATACGTCGTCACCTTCCGTCAGGTCGACCCGCTCTACGTCATCGATCTATCCGACCCAACGAGCCCCGCGGTGCGCGGCGAGTTGAAGATCCCCGGCTACTCCGCGTATCTGCATCCGATCGAATCTGACACGCTCCTCGGGGTCGGCCAGGATGCCGACCTCGACGGCCGGGTGCGCGGCCTGCAAGCGTCGCTCTTCGACGTGTCTGATCCCCGCGACCCGGTGCGCATCGATCGGTTGACGATGCCGGGCGGACACTCTGAGGTGGAGTGGGACCACCACGCCTTCATGCACGACCCGTCGTCC
>JAHEEL010000062.1 GCA_024640745.1 Actinomycetes bacterium | reverse complement strand
GGACGTCGACCTCGGCAGCGACCGGGGTCATCACCTCGATCGCCTCGTCGACGATTTCTGTCACATCGATTGGGACTCGTTCGATCTCGATCGAATGGGTCTCGAGACGCGAAAGCAAGAACAGGTCGTCGACGAGCGAGCTCAACACCTCGATGTTCTGATCCATGGATTCGAGGTAGCGCTTGGGATCGGGTGCGATGCCGTCCTCGAGCGCCTCGACGGCCGCGCGCAGCGACGCAAGCGGAGTGCGGAGATCGTGTCCGATCGCCGCCAGGAATCGGCGGCGAGCTGCCTCGTCGGCTGTCCGCTCCTCTTCGCGCTGCTCCAACTCGGCGGCCATTTCGTCGAAGGCCGCTGCCACGGTGCCCACCTCGTCGGCTCGATCTACGCCGGTTCGAGCGCTGAGGTCGCCGTCCTGGAGCTTCTGAGCAGCCGCCGCCGTCGCCTCGAGGTCCCGCGCGACGTCTCCGCTGACCGACACGGAGAACGCAACAACGGTGGCGACCGCGAACACGAGCACCACCATCAGGAGGTTCAAATCGTGCTGCGACAGAAACATCTGCTGCGCTGCAATCACGATGGCCACAGCTGCGATCGCCAGACCGGCAAGGCCGACGATCATCACACTGCGACGGATCGACGTCGACCGACGCCCGCGCCACCGCAGGGCGATCGCCAAACCGGTCGCAAGCAGGGCCACGACCAGGAAGATCAGGGTGAGGAGCAGCCGATCGGACGCCGTCGGCTGCATCGATACCTCAAACACGATGAGGCCGACGAGCACCGCTCCGAGGATCCAGACGATGCCTCTCACGGCTCGAACCGATACCCAACGCCCCACACCGTGGCGATCCACCGGGGCTCGTTCGGATTGCGCTCGATCTTGCGACGGATACGCCGGATATGGACCGTCACGGTCGACGCGTCCTGCCAGTCGGTCGACGACGCCCAAACGTGCTCGAGGAGCTGACCGCGAGAGAACACCTGCTTCGGCGATGCGGCAAGGAAGGCAAGGAGATCGAACTCTCGAGCTGTGAGCTCAACGAGTTCTCCGTCGACGCGAACCTCCCGGCTCTTTTCGTCGACCTCCAAGCCGTCGAAGGACAGCGTTCGTTCGTTGGCAGGCTCATCCGCCTTCCCTACTCGCCGCAAGATCGTTCGAACCCGGGCTGCGAGCTCGCGCGGCGAGAAGGGCTTGATGACGTAGTCGTCGGCTCCCAGCTCCAGACCCAGCACGCGATCCGTCTCATCGGTTCGTGCCGTCAGCAGAATCACCGGAATGTCGGCACGCTTGCGGAGGCCCGCGAGGATTGTGAATCCGTCGACTTCGGGGAGCATCACGTCGAGCACGATCAGATCGGGGCGCTCGGATTCGATCAGCTCGAGAGCGGCGCGACCGGCCGACGCCTGCACCGTCGTGTATCCCTCACGCTCGAGGTACCGGCACACGACCTCACGGACGATGTGTTCATCGTCGACCACCAGCACGGTGCCTGCGGGTCCCTCCACCTGCCCATCGTACGGTCCTTGCGCTCGATCATCTGAGGATCGGTGGCGTGTTCATGGTTTGTTCAGCGCCAGATCTGAGGGCGTTCAGGTGGCGGCCCAGCGTGGGCACCGTCGCCGAATCGGCGGCGCCCATCGGACGAGGAGGTGTTCACGCCGTACGGTCCAGGCGACCACGGCTACGTCGGCGACCGCTGGCGGGTCGACGCGAACGGGAGCGGCACAATGGAGGAAGGCGACGCCTTCTTCCTCTGCCCACTCCTCTGCGCTGACCAGTCATCCGTTGCTTCGACGCGATCGGGCCCCGCTTCTCAGCGGGGCCCGATCGTCTCGTCGCCTACCCGGGGGCAGGGCCTTGGTGATGTGTTAGCCGACCGATTCGAGCTCCTTGTCGGCATCCGGCTCGGTGGCCTTCGGCTTGGTGGCCTTCTCTTCCCTCGTGGCCCACACGAGCCCGAGACCGGCGACCAATACCGTCAAACCGATGGCTGCCAGCGTTCCAGCGATCGCCAAACCCAGCTGGAGAGCCGAATGGGTGACGGTTCCAACACCAAGCTCTCCGATGAGGCCGTGTGCGGTGCCCGACCACGCCTGCGCCCGGGCCGGACCTTCGAGCGGGTTCGAACGGTCGAAGTCGGTCCAGTAGCCGCCAAGGCCTGCGGCGACTCGCTCCGGGCTGCCCACCTCGTTGACGACGACCTCATACTCGCCTGCGGCAAACGTCTCGCCGTTGTATTCGACGGCCTCATCGAGCACCACGATCTGCGTCCCGTGGAGCGTGTGATAGGCGATCGTCGCCATCTGGAACATGTACTCGGATGCCGTGTTGACCAGCGGATCGTTGGAATCGAGGTCCGCCTCCTTCACCGGATAGCCCCAGTCCTCCGTCAACAGCCCCATGATCGCCTCGGCTCCTTCTGTGGTGCCGCGGTCGATGAGCTGCCCGTCTTCGTTGTAGCTGAGCGTGACGTTCTGTGCTTCGCTGAACGACTGCAGCGAGCCGTATCCGTCCTGCACCTGCGTGTAGGCCACTCCACCGGAGATCACGAAGATGATCCCGATTACTGATAGGACGATTCCGAGAGAACGGAGTCGCTTTGCCATGGTTTCCTCCTTGAGGCAGTTCGTGAATGAGTTCACAAGGAGCAAGTTCATCGTATTTCGACGATTAACGATAGGGCCTTCGGTCACACACCTGAGTGACGTTGGACCCCATCCATCAGGCATTCGCGATCGATGTCCCGGCGTGAATCGACGATGAACGGTCTTTCGGCCCAGGGCTAGGCACGCCATTGCTTGGTACGCTCGCCGCCATGGAGCTCAAACCGCCGCCGGCGTGCCTCGACGACGACCCCCCGGTCGATCCGACGCCACTGACGTGCAACGAGATGGCCGCGATTGCCAAGGCGCTGGGCCACCCGGCCAGGATGGACATCGTGGAATACTTCATGGAGTGCCGTCCACACACCGTCGGTGAGATCGCAGATCACCTCGACCTGGCCCAGTCCACCGTCTCGGAGCATCTTCGGATTCTCCGCTCGGCGAACATCCTGCGGACGGAACCGGATGGACCACGAACGTGGCACTGCCTCAATCGTGTCGTGCTGAAGCGTTTCGCCCGCGACACCGAGTCCCTGACGGTGCGAACCGACCGCTGATCCCTGGCACAGAGACATGAATCGGCAGACAGAAGGCCCGCGGCTCAGGCCGGGTCCACGGTCTCGTGTCTCGTGTCTCGTGTCTCACTCGTCGATCGATCGCGGACCGAACGGATGGCGTCGGGGTTCGCAGCGGCCAAGTCGGCGACGACCTCGGCGGTGCACACCAGCGTGACGAGCGGCATCGCCCAGGCGGCCGGGAGTTGCGGAATCAGACCGATCGCGAGCACGACGGGTATGCCGATCAGTCGCGCTCTGAATGCCGCTCGCCGCAGGTGCTCCTGCCCGTGGCGGATCGACGCGAACTGGATCGCGGCCATCGACGCAAAGGCAAGAGCGACAGAGCCGACAAGAAGCCACCGCGCAGCGGTGGGATAGTCGTGGCCTTGGTCGGCTCCGACGATGGCAAGTTCGATCGACACGCCGAACATCGCCAAAGCCGCAGCGAGGGGCAGATGGCTGTAGATCCAGACCGTCGGACGCCAGTTCTTACCCTCCCCGCGCCGCCGCACGACGAATCCGTCGTGATGCTCGAAGTTGATCCACCACAGGCACGTGGCGGCGCCGAGGCCGAATACCCCCACGATCGTTGTGGATGCCTGCCAAGAGACATGGCTCAATCCCACGGTCACGGCGACGATCGACTCCCCGAGCACCAGGATCGTGAACAGCCCGAACCGCTCAGGGAGGTGCGAGACGTCGAGCGGTGCCGCCGCCTGGATCTTGCGCACAGCAAACGGCGTTGCGAGATCAACGGCGAACGCGAGTGCCCACACCCAGAAGCGAACCGGGGTGGGCGTCACGATCGAGATCGCCCACAGCACCGACGCACTCCCGAATCCGACGAGGTAGCCCCGCACCAGCCGCCGCGTTCCTGGTACATGCCGGTAGGCACGCGCATACAGAATGAGGAGCACCGCGCGAGCCAGCGTGTATCCGAGGGCGAACACTTGGGTCGACCCGGCCTCGCCGAGGGAGAGCGAGACGGCGATGACCGCCACCGCCACCATCTGGGCACCGGCGAGGAGGCGATAGACCAGATCGTCGGTGTCATACCGATCGGCGTAGAACGTGTGGCTCGCCCAGAGCCACCAGACCAGCGCGAAGTAGGCGAGGTACGAGAGAACGCCGGTCCACGAGGTGTCGTGAACGATCCGCGTCCCCATCATGGCGACCGCGGCGACGAAGACCAGGTCGTAGAACAGCTCGAGCCAGGTCGCGGTGCGCTCAGACTCCTCCACCGTGCGGAGCCGCGGCGGAGCAAGAGCGGCGAACTTCACAGCCGAACCTCCAAGCCCGGAGCGGCGACCCCCACATCCGGGAATCGATGCCGGACTGCCTCGACGATCCCATCGACATCGTCGTCCGTCGATCGGGGGTCCAGACTGGTCAGTATCAGCTGACCGGCCCCGGCCGTTTCCGCAGCCGTGACGGCCCCCTCCCACGTCGAGTGCCCCCATCCCCGCCGAATCGCCGACTCACTCGGCGCGTACTGCGCGTCGTGCACGAGCACATCCACACCGCGAATCGCGTCGGCAACCGTGCGATCTCTCCCGGTTCCCGCCTCATGGTCGGTGACGATCGCGAGACTCCGCGTCGGTCCATCAATCCGGTACCCGACGGCCCCCTGCGGATGCTCCACCTCGAACGGAGTGACGATCGTCCCCGAGACCTCCGTCGATCGACCGATCGTCTCGCAGTGCACCCCCGGCGCTTCGGCGAGCGACACCGGGAACCAGGGAGGCGTGATCACCGCCGTGAGGGCGCCTCGCGGATCTCCCGGACCGTGGATCACCAGGCGCCCGTCGTCCGCCCACACGGCATCGAGCATCGAGAGGCCCTGAATGTGATCCCAGTGGTAGTGCGTGAGGAACACGTCGAGCGAGGGTGCGAGGTGCAGTCCGTGGAAGCGGTAGGACACCATTCCCGTACCGGCGTCGATGAACGCGACAACCCGGCTGCCAACAGCGAGGGCGAACGACGATGTGTTGCCCCCGTAGCGAACGAACTGGGGTCCGGAGACGGCGATGGACCCACGACTGCCCAGCACCACCAATCGCGTATCCTCAACCACCTCTCCGCCTCTCTCCCGGTGATGTCTGAGCGTAGCGAACGTCCGAGCCTGCGGGAGGATCAGCACTCGGATAGGATCGACGCCGGCGGCGACAAAGGGTGGCACGTGAGCAAACCGGTGATTCTGGCGGTCGACGACGATCCGCAGGTGCTTGCCGCCGTCCGCCGCGACCTTCGGGCGCACTACGGGTCCGGGTATCAGGTGATTGCCGCCGCGTCGGGCGCAGAGGGACTCGAGACCGTTCGAGAACTCGGCGACCGATCGAGGACCGTCGCCGCGTTCGTGGTCGATCAGCGCATGCCGGAGATGACGGGAACGGAATTCCTGATCGCCGCGCAGGAGACCTTCCCGCAGGCAAAGCGGCTCCTCCTTACCGCCTACGCCGACACCGAGGCGGCCATCCAGGCGATCAACGACGTCGGCCTGGACCACTATCTCCTCAAGCCGTGGAGCCCGCCCGAAGAACGGCTCTATCCGATCCTCGACGATGTCCTCGACGACTGGCTGGCAAGTGCCGACGTTCCGTTCGAGGGAATCCGCGTCCTCGGCACCACCTGGTCACCCACCACGTACGAGACCAAAGCGTTCCTCGCCCGCAACGAGGTGCCCTACCTGTTTGTTGACATAGAACGCGACGATTCGGCGTCGACGACGGCTGCGGAAGCAACGGAAGGCGGAGGCGAACTCCCCGTCGTGTTGCTTCCCGACGCCCGTGTGCTGGTCAACCCTTCGAGGTCGGAACTCGCCGAGGCGGCCGGCATCCATTCAATTCCTGCGGCGCCGTTCTACGACCTCGCAATCATCGGCGGCGGACCGGCCGGCCTCGCTGCAGCCGTGTACGGCGCATCGGAAGGACTGTCGACGGTCCTCTTGGAACGGGAGGCACCGGGGGGTCAGGCAGGGACGAGCTCTCGCATCGAGAACTACCTCGGATTCCCCAAGGGCGTCAGCGGTTCTGACCTTGCACGACGAGCGATCGCTCAGGCAACTCGTCTCGGCGCCGAGCTGACGACACCGGCGGAAGTGGCGTCCGTGCGAACCGGCCACACGGTCAAGACGATCGTGCTGACCGACGCGACCGAGCTGAAGTGCCGTGCCCTGGTCATCGCCAGCGGCATGACGGTTCGGCGACTTGACGTCCCGGGCTATGACCGGTTCGACGGTGCCGGCGTGTACTACGGCGCGGCAGCGACGGAAGCGGCGACCTATCGCGATCGTCACGTCTACATCATCGGCGGCGCAAACTCCGCCGGTCAGGCGGCCATGATGTTCTCCAAGACCTCTTCTCGGGTCACGCTGGTTGTCCGGTCCGACGATCTTGGCCGCAAGATGTCCCAGTATCTCGTGGATCAGATCGCGTCCACCGACAACATCGAAGTGCTCCTCGGCCGTCGGGTGGTTGAGGTTTCGGGATCGACCCGTGTCGAGGAGATCCGCCTGCAAGACGTCGGCACCGGCGAAGAAGAGGTACGCGAGGCGTCGGCGCTCTTCATCTTCGTCGGCGCGGTGCCGCACTCGTCGTTCCTCGAGGGCACCGTGGCGATGAACGATCGCGGGTTCATCTACACCGGGGCGGACGTCACGACCTTCACCGAGACCTGGCCGTTGAACCGCGATCCCTATCCCCTCGAGACGTCGGCCCCCGGCGTGTTCGCCGCCGGTGACGTCCGGCAAGGCGCTGTGCGACGCGTTGCCTCCGCCGTCGGCGAGGGATCCATCGCCGTCACCCTCGTCCATCGCTACCTCGACACCGTGTGAGCTCATTCGACCTGCGCTCGGTCGAACTGCTCTCGGGGCTGGATGATGCTGCGATCGAGCGCCTCACCGAGAACCTCAGCAGTTGCTCTCTTGCCAGCGGCGAGACGCTGTTCTGCGAGGGAGACCCCGGAGCGACCGCGTACATCGTGACGGCGGGTGAGCTCGAGATCTTCAAAATGTCCAGAGAACAGGCCGTGCGGATCGCGGTGTCCGGACCGGGCGTCATCGTGGGCGAGATGTCGCTGCTCACCGGCGAGCCCCGGAACGCGGGAGCCCGGGCGCTGGTCGATACGGAGCTGGTTGCCATTCCGAAAGCATCTCTCGACGCTCTCCTGGAAACGAACGCCGGGGCGGTGCGTGCGCTGTTCGACGTCTTCATCAGCCGATGGCGTGAGCAGCAATCGCGCCTCCGCCAAGCCGAGCGCATGGCCCAGATCGGTGTGCTCACCGCGGGGCTCGCTCACGAAATGAACAATCCGGCCGCGGCCGTGACCAGGGGCGCCGGTCTTCTCCCGGTCGCGATCGAGCGCCGGACGGTCGCAGAAGCCGCCCTTCCGGCGGCCGTTCGGCTCCCGGTTCCCGCGAGTCCGGAAAGAGTGATGAGCCCTGTCGACCGAGCCGCGGTCGAAGACGACCTGGAGCTCACGCTCGAGAAGCTCGGCGTCGATGACGCCTGGCGTGCGACCCCCGCGCTCGCAGATGCCGGCTACACGGCCGATGATCTGTCGGGCGTCGATCCACAAACGGCCGGCGCCGTCGTCGATGCGCTGGCAGCCCGGGCGGAAGTGGCTGCTCTCGTTGCCGAGGTCGCCGAGGGCTCCAAACGACTGAGTGAACTCGTTGCTGCGCTCAAGTCCTACTCCTTCCTGGATCAAGCTCCCGTTCAGGACGTGGATATAGCGAAGGGCATCGACGACACACTGCTGATCCTGAAGTCGAAGACCTCAGGAATCTCCGTCGTGCGGGATTACGAACCGGATCTCCCCACGATCACCGCGCACGGAAGCCGACTGAACCAGGTGTGGACCAACCTCATCGACAACGCCGCCGACGCAATACGAGACGCCGGGATTGACGACGGTCACATCACCGTGACGGTGACGGCAGGCGACGCGGACGTGGTCGTGGCAATCGAGAACGACGGTCCCGAGATCCCCGCCGTCGTGCAGGATCGCATCTTCGAGGCGTTCTTCACCACCAAGGAACCGGGTCGCGGAACGGGGCTTGGACTCGATACGGTCTACGACATCGTCGTGAACCAGCATCGTGGAACCATCGACGTGGAGTCATCCCCGCAACGGACGAGCTTCACCGTCACGCTGCCGATCGACCCGACTTCGGAGTCGCACCCGTAGTCGTGCTGCCGCCCGGCTACCCGGCGGCGATATCGTCCCATTCGAGGATCCAGGTGGCGTACCAACCCGGCCACGAGCCGTCGGGCTCTTCGCTTCGGTAGCGAGCGTCCGCATCGCCAAGCCATGCCTCCACGGTGTCAACCGATGGATCAGATTCAAGGAGACGGAGTGCCTCGCCGTACATGTGCTCGGCGTACCAGCGCCCCCACCCCGGGTTTGGTCCGCCGTAGACGGCATGATGAGCCCTCGCCGCTGCACCGAGGAGATGCCGCAAGTCTTGTTCGCGGTTCTGTACGTCCACCGCCGAAACGTACCTCTCGTTCGCCACGTGTCAAGAGGCAACTGCATCAGGCTCCCCGGGAAACGGATCCGCGCGCGCCTCGGAACCGTTTCGTAGACTCGAACGGATGGGTCACCGAACCGACCTGCCGACCGGCACCGTCACCTTCCTCTTCACCGACGTCGAGGGCTCGACCCGGCTCGTGCAGCTGCTTGGCGACGATGCCCCCGCTGTGTTCGATCACCACGCGCTTCTCATTCGTGCCGCGATTGGGGACCATGGAGGCGTCGAGGTCGGCACAGAGGGGGATTCGTTCTTCTGCGTCTTTGCGTCGGCCGCCGATGCGCTCGACGGTGCCGTCGCAGCGCAGCGTTCGCTGCATTCGGCTCGGTGGCCGGACGGGGCGGTCGTGCGGGTCCGCATGGGAATCCACACCGGGTTGGGGATCCTCGGCGGCGACAACTACTTCGGCCTCGACGTCCATCGAGCTGCGCGCGTCGCCGCCGCGGCACATGGCGGACAGATCGTGTTGTCCGCATCGACGAACGCGATCGTCGAGCGAGCGCTACCTCCGGATGTGTCGGCTCGCGATCTTGGTCTCTTCCACCTGAGGGATCTGGCCGAGCCGGAGCACCTCCACGACGTCGTCATCGACGGGCTTCCGGCAGACTTCCCACCGCTGGCCACGGTAGCCGCCTCCCACCGAGACCTTCCGGAGCCCCTGAGTCGATTCATCGGTCGCAGAGACCAGGTCGAACGGCTCGTAGCGCTCTTCGCCGACCGCCGGCTGGTGACCTGCACGGGACCGGGCGGCGTCGGCAAGTCGCGGTTGGCGTTGCAGGTCGCGAGCCGGCTCCGCAGTCAATTCGATGCCGTGTACTTCGTTCCGCTCGCACCCATCGCGGAACCGGCGTTGGTTCCAGCGACGGTCCTGCGCGAGCTCGGCGTGCCGCCAACAGCCGAGGATGCTCAGGCGCGACTCGCGGCATTCCTCGCGGACAAACGATGGCTACTCGTCCTCGACAACTTCGAGCAGGTCATCGACGCGGCGCCCGTCGTCGCCTCGATCCTGCGCTCGGCACCCGGCGTTGCCGTCCTGGTCACCTCCCGCGCGGCACTGAGGATCACCGGTGAGGTCGAATACCCGGTGCCGCCACTTGCGCTCGCCGACCCAGATGAGGACGCGGAGCTCGAGGCGCTGCAGGAGGTCGAGTCCGTGCGGCTCTTTGTCGATCGCGCCCGTTCCGTCCGACCAGACTTGGCCTTTGATGCAGCGGCCCTCGAAGCGATCGCGGACATCACGCGGGCACTCGATGGCCTTCCGTTGGCGATTGAACTGGCCGCCGCTCGTGTGCGCGTGATGACGCCTTCGGACCTGCGAAACCGGATGACCGGGGCGCTCGATCTGCTGACTTCGAGCTCACTCGATGTGGACGAGCGACAGCGCACGCTGCGCAACACCATCGCATGGAGCTACGAGCTGCTCGATGTTCGCCAGAAGCGGCTCCTCGAAGACCTCGCTGCCTTCCGCGGCGGTGCAACACTCGACGCAATAGAGGCGACCAGCGGGCTCGAACGTGCTGCGTCGGGATGGCTCGATGACCTCGACGCACTCGTCGGGCATAGCCTGGTCGTTCGCGTCGAGACCTCGGCAGAGTCGAGGTTGCTGATGCTCGAGACGATCCGAGAGTTCGCCTCCGAGCGCCTGACGGAGCGGCCCGACGCCCCTGAGATCCTCGAGCGTCACGCCGCGTGGTTCCACTCGCTCGCCGAACGCGCGTCAGAAGGGTTGACCACCTTTGACCAGGGCATATGGCTCGCGGCACTCGACCGCGAGCGGGACAACTTCCGCGCGGCACTCGCGTACTCGATCCACCGGGGCAACACCGACAGGGCCTCCCGGCTCGTGAACTCCCTCTGGCGCTACTGGCATATGCGCGGGCCGATTCCGGAGGGGATCGCGCGAACACGCGAGGTGCTGGCCATGCGACACCTCTCGGTGGACGACCGCATACGAACGCTCGAGGCCGCGGGAGGGCTGGAATGGTGGGCGGGCAACATGGATGGCGCCGCAGCTCACTATCTCGAGGCACTCGCCCTTACGCGGAAGTTCGGCAACGACGCCCAGCAGGCAAACGCGCTCTACAACGCCGGCATGGCCGTCGGATTCTCGAACCCCGGGAACGGCACCGAGTTGCTCGTCGAGGGCCTTGCCATTGCAGAACGAACGGGCAACGTGCGCGCGGCGTCTCAATGCCGGTGGGCGATGGCCTCCGCCCACCAGTTCGACCATGATTTCGAGCGGGCACACCGGGAATTGTCCACCGCGCTCGCCGGCTTCCGGAGCGTTGGTGATGCCTTCATGACCAATTGGACGTTGCGCGACCTCGGCAGCGTCGA
>JAHEEL010000061.1:3986-11036 GCA_024640745.1 Actinomycetes bacterium | reverse complement strand
GTCAATCTTGGCGTTCTGAAGTTCCTTGCGTTCGAGCAGGTCTTCAAGAACTCCCTCACCACGCTCCCGCTCGGCGGAGGCAAGGGCGGGTCCGACTTCGACCCGAAAGGCAAGAGCGACTGCGAAGTCATGCGCTTCTGCCAGGCATTCATGAGCGAGCTCTACCGGCACATCGGTCCCCACACCGACGTGCCGGCCGGGGACATCGGCGTCGGATCACGAGAGATCGGGTTCCTCTTCGGTCAGTACAAGAAGCTGGCCAATGAGTTCGCCGGCATCCTCACGGGCAAGGGTATCGAGTGGGGCGGGAGCCTCATTCGTCCCGAGTCCACCGGCTACGGCACGGTGTACTTCGCCGAGGAGATGCTCCGCGCCAAGGACGACAGCGTCTTCGGCAAGACCGTGCTGATCTCCGGCTCCGGGAACGTGGCGCAGTACGCCGTCGAGAACCTCAATCGTCTCGGTGGAACGGCCATCACGATGTCGGACTCCGGAGGCTTCATTCACGACCCGGAGGGCATCGACGCAGAGAAGCTCGCCTGGGTGATGGAGTTGAAGAACGTGCGGCGCGGCCGGATCAGCGAATACGCCGATCACTTCGGGGTCGAGTACTACCCCGGCATGCGGCCCTGGGCCGTCGAGGGGGCCGACATAGCGCTTCCCTGCGCCACCCAGAACGAGCTCGACGTCGAGGATGCAAAGGAGCTCGTGAAGCACGGCGTCCGTGTGGTTGCCGAAGGGGCGAACATGCCGCTGGAGGCGGATGCCGTACACCTCCTGATGGACAACGGGGTCCTCTTCGGTCCCGGCAAGGCCGCAAACGCCGGCGGCGTGGCGACCAGCGGTCTCGAAATGGCCCAGAACGCAGGCTTCACCGTCTGGACTCGCGAGGAGGTCGACGCAAAGCTGCTCGGCATCATGACTGAGATCCATCGAAGCAGCCGGGAAACGGCAGAGGAATTCGGTGTACCCGACAACTACGTGGTCGGCGCCAACATCGCTGGGTTCCGCAGGGTGGCCGAGGCGATGATGGATCAAGGCGTTGTCTAGGGAGGTTCGACTATGAGAAAGATCGTCGGCTATTTCGAAGGGACGGATTCGACCCTGTTGACGGACCTCGTCTGCGACGGGTTCGACACCGTGCCGATCTCGAACGGGTTCGACAACCACGGCATGCACGTGCGCATCATCAACAACGAGAACAAGGTCGATCTCTTGGTCGGCTACGTCCACAAGATCTTCGCGCCGGAGGACTCGGTCCAGGCCGGAGGCGTTACCTACGAAGACATCTTCCACGTCTGCCGCACGTTCGATATCCCGTTGCTCCTCGAGGTCCACAACGACCGTCAGGATCGGGCACGGGCGTTGTTCAACGACATCCCCGACGTTGTTCAATTCGTCGACCCGAGCACGATCCTCGCCAGGGCGCGGGACGTCCTTGAACGAGGCTGAGGGCGCCGCTGCGCCCTCGATGACGACCAGACGGGAACGACTGATCGTTCCCGAAGAATGGAGCGAGGGGCGCTCGAAGCTTGGTCGACGCGGCCCGCCAGATCGAGAAAGGAACCACCCACATGCGCATTGCCGACCGTATCTCCGACCTCGGAACTGAGACCGCGTTTGCGGTCTCAGGGGAGGCCGCTGCATTCGCGGCCACAGGAAACCGGGTCTACCCATTTCACCTTGGCGACATCAACCTCCCGACGCCGTCAACGGTCGTCGAAGGAGCCGCACGAGCGATCGCCGACGGGAAGACCGGCTACTGCCCGAACGCCGGCATCCCCCAGCTTCGCGAGGCGCTCGCGGCCGATATCGCCGCTTCGCACAACACGCCGTATGGGCCGGAGAACGTCGTCATGCAACCGGGGGGCAAGCCGACGATCGGGAAGTTCATCCTCACGCTGATGAATCCCGGCGACGAGGTCCTCTACCCGAATCCGGGCTATCCGATCTACGAGTCCCAGATCGAGTTCCACGGCGGCGTTGCCGTACCGTACGGGTATACCGAGGGTGCTGAGAACTTCGCGCTCGACTTCGACTCGATCGAGCGGGGCATCACCGACAAGACTCGATTGCTGATCCTCAACGACCTTCAGAATCCGATGGGCGCCGAGTGCTCACTCGAGGAACTCGAGCGACTGGCCGATCTCGTACTCGAGCATGATCTCTACGTCCTCGCGGACGAGGCCTACTTCGACATGCGCTACGCCGGCAAGAGCAAATCGTTCGTCGAACAGCCGGGCATGGCCGAGCGCACGGTGATTCTCTACACGTTTTCGAAGAAGTTCGCCATGACCGGTTGGCGCCTCGGCGCCAGCGTCGGCCCAACCGAGATCGTGGACGTGATCGCGAAACTCAACGTCAACGACGAGTCGTGCTCGAATCACTTCATCCAGTACGGCGCGCTCGCCGGATTGGCAGGCGACCAGACCGAGGTGCAGGCAATTCTCGACGAGCTCCACGCGCGCCGGGATGCCACCGTTGCGGGCCTGAACGCGATCGACGGTGTGCACACCTTCGCCCCGAATGCCACGTTCTATCTGTTCCCCAACGTGACCGAGTTGATGGAACGCAAGGGAATGTCAGACTACGAGGAGTTCCGCCGGGCGGCGCTCCACGCCACTGGCGTGTCCTTCACGACACGGCTCCACTTCGGTCGCGAGATCCCCGGCGAGGCAAACCGCTACATCCGCTTCGCGTACTCGGGTATCAACGTCCCGGACATCGAGGAATCGCTTTCCCTGTTCCAGGACTGGGCGGAGGCGTAGTGACTACCTGAGCAGCTGAGAAGGGGCTTCCCGCCATGCGGGGAGCCCCTTCTTGGCTATGTCACAGCAGCGAGCGCGTCGAGGTAGGCCTTGATCCCCGCCGCCTGTCCCTCGCCGTCGAGTCCGGCTTCGTGAACGACCATGTCGCCGACGCCGGAGCTGAGGTAGTGGCCCTTCTGGAAGGGGTACATCGTGTGCGCACGCCCGCGCTCTCCGCGGATCCACCGGAAGATGGTCGGCAGAGTGAAGTCGGTGATGCCGATCGCGTGAAGCGATGCCTCCACCGGGAAGATCGCTCGTTGCTCGGCGACGGAGAGCTGATCGAATAGCTCCGCCGACGTCACCAGGTAGACGTCGAGGTCGATTCCTGCATCCTCCAGCAACGGAAGCGTCTCGTCGACGAAGGCGTAGGTCACCGCGGAACCCTGCAACACCACGGACGCATCGGGGGTGCCGGATGCGGACCGCAGTTTGTAGATCCCCTGCGACGCCGCGCTTGCAGGCGCCAGACCAAGGGCTGCGCGATCGGGAACCGTCTCGCCGGGGCGGGTGACGAACGGGGCGATGACGGCCGGCCGTGCCTGCAGCGCCGCTGCAACCAGCGGCCACACCTCTGCTGGTTCCCACGGGGTCAGCGTGATCGCGGTACCGGGCACGAAGTTTTCCTGCACAACCTGGAGCGCCTGTGGGTCGGCGTGGGTGGGACCGTCTTCGCCGGTCTTCATTCCGGCATGGGCGCAGACGAGCATGAACGGCCGATAGGGGCCGGGCTCGGTCTCCTGGCGCATCTGGTTGCCAATGGCATGGAGACGCGCCGGGATGTGTCCAAGCGGGGCAAGGAATGCACCGTAGGATGCCACCGCCCCCAGGTGCGTACCGAAGGCCGACACGCCCGAGAGCACGCATGAAAGCCCGTCCTCACAGATGCCTCCGACCGTTATCGACCGCGCCCCCGGGTTCGATGTCCGGTGGTAGAAGCCGGCGGGGAATCCGGCCGATGCATCCGATATGGCCGTCGACCCGAGCAGATCTGCAGCACCGACGAGGATGGCTCCTCCCGATTCCTGGTTGAGGTATCCGAGGATCTGACCGAGCGCCTGGCGCAGCGCGATCTTGTCTCCCGGCTTCACGGCCAGCGCGTCCGGAACCACCGCGGGATTCGCGGACGCGAACACGCGGTCCAACGTGGGGACCCCGTCGCGCAGCGTCCGGGCCCTCCCTTCGAGACGATCCCTCGCCTGCGCCAGTCGGTCCGCCATCACCGGTACCATCTCGTCCGATTCGAGTATCGCTCGATATCGCTCCAGAGTCGCCCACTGGGCCGCCTCGATTGCTACCGCGTCCGATCCATCGGTTCTCGGCAGCGAATCGGCATCGTCCCCGAACAGCGGCCGCTGCGTCTCGTAGTACGCGTCGCTGCACATGCCGTGGCCGCCTCCGTGGGACTTCCTCCCTTCGATTCCGTACTGCCATCCCTTGGTCGTCCGATAGACGATTGCAGTCGGTTGTCCGTTGTCCGTTTCTGCCGCCATTCGCTGAGCGGTCAGCACCAGGCCGAAGTCGAAACCATCCGGAACGTGAATCACGTTCCAATCGTGCAGATAGAAGAACTCGCACGGATCCCATTGCACGTATTCGCCGGGCTGATCGCCTTCGCGCGTAACGGCGTCTGAGTCGATCGATGACTGGTTCCAATCGACATGGATCACTGCATTCGAGAGACCGGACGTGCCGGCAAACGCCACTGCCTCAGCCACGCGTCCTGGTGTCAGTCCACCCTCGCCCTCGAGGAGGTGCACCCACGGCGCGTCGCCTCCGAATGCATCGGCCGCGCCCATCGCGAGGCCCAACGATGATCCAACGCCGATGCCGGACGCTCCGGTCGACAGTTTCACGAACGGAGTCGCGGGCGTTGGGTGGCCGTCGAGCGCCTTCGAGTTGAAACTCCGGAACAGGGGCGTGGGTTGGGTCACGTTGCGCCGAAACCCCAAGAGATCCTCGAATCGCAACCGTAGATTGATCGCCTCGGGCAGCAGGTCGGGCCGGGCGATCCGTGTGATCTCGTCGCGGAGCGCCCACATTGCGTACAGGCCGAGCGCTTTGTGCCCTGCCGAATAGGAGAGCAGATCCTGGTCGGTGCGATTGGGGTCGCCCATGTCGTAGTCCATGCCGTCGAACAGCAGGCCGGTGACGATGTGCCCCGAGGACACGGATCCACCCGGGTGGCCCGACTGAGCGAAGTTGAACAACACCGCGCACAGCGCGCGATACACCGTGTTGAACCGCTCCATGGCCGCCAGATCTGCGGACAGATCCTCCGCAGGCTCCGGTACCTCTCGCCATGTCGCCCTTCGCGGCCCGAACATACGACTCATGATTGTCTCAGCTCCTCACTTGGCTCGTCCATCGCCCGCACGTTCCCGCGTCATCGCGACCTGCCGCACCCGGCCTCGGTAGCCTACTTCAGGGGGCCGGACGGCGAGTCGGGGCGGCCGCCGGCTCTGGTCCTCGATCCGGCTCGCGGGTCCCGCGCCCGTCGCGGCCCGACACCCGGGAGGCGTGGCCGCGGCGTCACGCCTCCGTCAACCCTGCGTAGTCTTCCGGAGTGTTCACATCTCGGGGGGCGGCGTAGGGAACGTCGACACGGACGACCCGGTCATTCGAGCGCTCGAGAAGACGCCGGCCGAGGACCTTCTGGCCCGACGTGCCACCCAGCTCGGCAACGGCCACAATCGACACCAGAAACGGGTGAGCCATGCGGTCGATGTAGGCGGTCACGGCCGCCCACGGCTCACGGTCGCGCCAAAGCGTTGCCATTGCGTCGATCACATCAGTCCGGATCTCCGGCAGGTCACCTGGCACGAGGATGAAGGCGCCGGCTTCACGATCTGCCGCTACCGCAGCGAGAAACGACGACATGTTGCCACGCCGGTAGTCGGGATTGCGCACGGTGACCGCCCGACCGGACGCGATCGAACCCTCCACGGATTCGGCGTTCGCTCCGGTGACGACGGCGACTCGATCCACGGTGCTCGCTTCGACCGCGGCAATCGTGACATTGAGGATCGTCGTCCCCCGAAACGGCAGAAGCAGCTTCGGCTCCCCCATGCGCTCGGCCGCACCGGCGGCGAGCACGACCGCGGTGAGGGCGCCGGCCATTCAGATTCCTGCGATGTCCTCCGGTCGCACCGGCACTCGCGTCAGAGCGCGGCCGGTTGCGGCACGGATCGCGGCGACGATGGCCGGCGTCGAGCTGATCGTCGGCGACTCCCCGATGCCCTTCGCCCCAAACGGTCCCCAGTGGTCGGGTTGTTCGATGATGCGCGTCTCCACCGCAGGAGCATCGAGGAACGTTGGAAGGAGGTAGTCGGTGAACGTCGGGTTGAGAATCACGCCCCGGTCGATCACCAGTTCCTCCATCACGGCAAGGCCAAAGCCCTGCATGATCCCGCCCTCGAGTTGTCCGGTGATCGCCTGCGGGTTGAGCGCCTTGCCGACGTCTTGCGCCATGTCGACGCGTACGACGCGTACGAGGCCTAGCTCGGGATCGACGTCGACGACCGCGCGGTGGGCAGCGACGACGAATCCGGCATGGACGTCGCCCTGGCCGTTCTCGTCGGGCGGGAACGTCTCGGGGTGCCGGAAGCGGACGTGGTGCTCGACGGCCCCCGAGGCACAGACGTCTTCAATCGTCGCAACCCGCTCCCCGTCCCGGTAGACGCCGTCGTTGCGGAGCTCGTCTCCCTCATGATCGGAGAGAATCTGGTCGCGCAGGCCCACAGCTGCAGCATGAACGGCACCCCCGGTCATCTGCGTTTGCCGGGATGCCGACGTCGAGCCGGCCGACCCGATCTTCGAGGTGTCGTCCCACACCACCGCCACCCGGTCGGTGCCGAGGACCGTTCTGGTGATCTGCTGACACACGGTCACCAGCCCTTGGCCAACCTCCATGGCGGCCGTGTGCACCTCGACGCCCGCAGGAGTCATGACCACCCTGGCCTCGGCGAAGTCGTCGAAGCCCTCGGAGAAGGCCAGATTCTTCAAGCCGAGTGCGTAGCCGACACCTCGGACCACCGAATCGGAAGAAGTCGTCAACCCGGTGCCGCCGGGAAGAAGTCGCGAATCGTCGCCGTCGAGCGCATCCGGGAGCGGAATCGCTTCGACGGCGTCGAGGACCTCGAGGGTGGGAAGCGATCCCTCGATGACCTGGCCGGACGTCGACATCGAATCACCAGCGGCGAGCGCGTTGATGCGCCGCAGCTCGAGCGGGTCCATGTCGAGT
>JAHEEL010000061.1:0-3976 GCA_024640745.1 Actinomycetes bacterium | reverse complement strand
CGCACCGAAACCGCGCATCGCGCCCGCCGGAGGGTTGTTTGTCTTGACGACAGATGCGTCCACGAACACGTTCTCGCAGCGGTAGGGGCCGACGGTGAAGAAGGCCGCGTTCGCGAGCACCGCCCGGCTCGTATGGGCGTAGGCCCCGCCGTCGAGCAAGAGCTGGGCTGTGACCTTGACGAGCTTGCCGTCGGCGTCCGCCTCGTGGCGGTACCACATGCGAGCCGGGTGTCGCTTGACATGGCCGGCGAACGATTCGGTCCGGTCGTAGACCATCTTCACCGGACGCCCGGTCGCCAGGGAGAGCATGGCCACGTGGATATGCAGGGAGATGTCTTCGCGAGATCCGAACGCGCCTCCGATTCCTGCGGGGTGGCAACGAACTGTTTCGGGCGCCATGTCGAGACAGGCGATGATCTGCCGATGGTCGACGTGCACCCATTGACTGGTGACGTAGAGGTCGAGTCCGCCCTCGCCGTCCGGAAGCGCGAAGCCGGCCTCCGGACCGAGCGGTGCCTGGTCCTGGGTCGCCGTCTCGTAGATGCCGTCCACGACGATCGATCCGGCGGCCGATTTGTTGCCGCGGCGAATCTGCATGTCGCGGAATGTCGACTCGTTCTTGAGGGCCTGCTCGGGGTCGACGAGCGGCTCGAGGGGTTCCCACTCGACGATGATCGCGGCAGCGGCGCGACGAGCCGTCTCTTCGTCATCGGCGGCAACGACGGCCACCGGCTCGCCCCAGTACCGTGCCGTTCCGTCACAGAAGACGGGTTGGTCCTGTTCCTCCTGGCCGAACGTCGGCTCCCCGGGCACGTCATCCTGGGTGAGCACCGCGCGGACTCCGCTCATCGCGAGGGCCGGTGCCAGATCGAGCTTCGTCAACCGGGCGTGCGCATGCGGGCTCCGCCGCGTCGAGCCCCAGAGCATGTCCTCCGACCAGAGGTCGGAGGCATACGCGAAGTTGCCCATGACCTTCGGCGTGCCGTCGGGCCGGCGTACGCTCGTGCCGATGCCGCCCTTCACGCCGGCGGTGGTGTGGGTGGTCATACGCCGTCCCCCGGAAGTGTCTCGAACGCTCTCAGAATCGCACCGTACCCGGTGCACCGGCAGATGTTCCCTGAGAGGGCTTCGCGGATCTCGATCTCGCTCGGTTTGGGGTTCTCCTCGAGGAGGTGGACGCCGGCCACGATGATGCCGGGTGTGCAGAATCCGCACTGTACACCGCCTTCGGCAAGCATCGCCTCCTGGAACGGGTGCAGCGCTCCCTCGGTGCCGATGCCTTCAACGGTCGTGATCCTTGCGCCGTCGGCGTCGGCCGCCATGATGAGGCACGAGCAGACGGCTTGGCCGTCGAATTCGACGGTGCACGATCCGCACTCGCCTTGTTCACACGCGTCCTTCGTGCCGGGGAGACCAAGGTCGTTGCGCAGCACCGTGAGCAGGCTCTCGGGACCTGCGATATCCACGACGTGGTCTTCGCCGTTGATCGTCATCGTGACGGTCATCGGGAGCTCCGTTCAACGAGCCGACGAGCGAGGACGCCGGCGGCGTGCCTTCGATAGGCCTCCGTCGACCGGTGGTCGCTGATCGGCTTGACTTCCTGCGACACGATGCGAGCGAACTCGTCGAGCGCAGCGGCGGTGATGGAGGATTCGGCGTTGATCATCTCTTCGGCGCGCGACGCTCGGATCGGTGTCGGCGCCACGGACCCAAGAGCGACGCGGAACCCGTCATCTCCCCGGATGACCAGGCAGCTCACGGTCGAGATGACCATGGCGTTGCGCACACCGACTTTGGCGAACTCCTGGTGTTCCGGCAAGCCGTCGGGAACGATGACCGCCGTGACGATCTCGTCCGACAAGAGCGAGGTTCGCTTCACGCCGATGAAGAACTCGTTCCACGGTATCACGCGGGTTCCCCGCGCTGCCGAGCGTGCTTCGATCGAGGCATCCGCCGCCGCGATCCATGGCAGACCGTCGCCAGCCGGACTCGCTGTCCCGATGTTCCCACCGATCGTGCCGGCCGCGCGGATCTGCGGCGAACCGACCGTGCGCGCCGCCTGAGCAAGGCCGCGGTGGGGCCCGCGTTCGAGTCGTGCCCAGGTGACCCCGGCTCCGATGCGGTTCGGTGACGCGTCGCGGAGATCCGCAACGCGTCGAAGGGAGACGACCGATGCCGGCCGATGGTGGGCGAGGTTGACCTCAACCATGAGGTCTGTACCCCCGGCGAGGAACACTGCTTCCGGCCGCTGCGCCTTCGCTGCGAGCGCCTCGTCGAGGTCATGGGCTGCGACGAATTCCATGGCGATACCGTAGTCGGAAACGACCTGCGGTGGCTCGCGGGCAGCAGTATTCGCTCTGCTTCGCGGTTCTCACGACTCGAATCGGGCGCTGATCACCCGACGAGGCGGGCTGCCGCGGCATTGTGCCGTTCGATGAGGCTCGGCAGCTCGACGCCGACGAGCTCGCCGGCTCGCACCACCGCGCGTCCGTGGACGTAGCTCTCGTCGACGCCGGTCGGTGCGACGAACAGCACGGCGGCGACCGGGTCGTGCAGGGCCCCGGCGTACTCGAGGCGGTCGAGTGAAATGGCGACGAAATCCGCGGCCTTTCCCGATTCGAGTGAGCCGATATCGTCGCGTCCCAGGACGGCGGCCGATCCCCGGGTCGCCATGCGCAACGCTTCACGTGCCGTGAGGAGGCGACCCCCTTCGATCGACGGGGCTGCCGCGAGACGAGCCAGGAGCATGGCCTGGCGCGCTTCGGCCAGCAGGTGGCTGCCGTCGTTGCTCGCCGAACCATCGACACCGAGCCCCAGCCGCAGGTTCGCTGCCAGATAGCGCCGCACCGGGGCGATCCCCGACGCCAGCCGCATGTTCGACGACGGGCAGTGTGCCACGCCGGTCTCGGAAGCCGCCAGCCTGAGGATCTCATCGTTGTTGATGTAGATCCCATGGGCGTACCAGACGTCGTCTCCCACCCATCCGAGATCCTCCATGAGCTCCACCGGACGACGGCCGAACGTCTCGATGCAGAACTGCTCTTCGTCATACGTTTCCGCGACGTGGGTGTGCAGATGGACGCCGTATTGCCTGGCGAGATCGGCCGATGATCGCATCAACTCCGCTGTGACCGAGAACGGCGAGCATGGAGCGACGACCACACGCACCATCGCGCCCGGTGCCGGATCGTTGAACGCTTCGATCACGCGCTGCGTGTCGAGCAGGATCGCCTCTTCGTCCTCGACCACGGAGTCGGGAGGCAGGCCCCCATCGCTCTCGCCGAGGCTCATCGATCCACGCGCGGCGTGGAAGCGGATTCCTACCACGGACGCGCCCTCGATCTGATCGTCGAGGCGGGAGCCGTTCGGAAACAGGTACTGGTGGTCGGACGACGTCGTGCAGCCCGACAGGGCCAGCTCGGAGAGCGCGACCTCCGTCGATACCCGCACGTCCTCCGGCGTCATGCGCGCCCAGATCGGGTAGAGCGTCCGGAGCCAGTCGAAGAGGCCGGCATCCTGTGCCCCCGGCACGGCCCGGGTCAAGGTCTGATAGAAGTGGTGGTGGGTGTTGATCAGGCCCGGCAGCACCACGTGCCCCGAGAGATCGACGATCTCATCTGCCGTCTCCGGCAGCTCGTTGGTCGGTCCGACCTGCTCGATGAAGCCGTCGACGGCGAAGAGGCCACCATTGGCGATCTCCGTCCCCCCGTCGTCCATCGTGACGAGAACCTGCGCGTTGCGAACCAGAAGAGTGCTCATACGTGTGAATGTACCAAGTCAGATGGCGGCGTCCACCGACACGACCGACCCACATCCTTCGGTAGACTGGCGACACGGGCGCATGAAGGAGAGACGCAGATGATCACGCACTACCACCGGCCGACCAGCCTCGATGACGCCGTCGCTCTCGTTGCCCGCCCCGATGCCGTGGTTCTGGCCGGTGGTACGACCATCAACGCCGACCCGCGAAACGCTC
>JAHEEL010000060.1:8875-11069 GCA_024640745.1 Actinomycetes bacterium | reverse complement strand
GACATCATCGTGGGTGGCCCGAGCGCGGATCGTGAAGCGATCGACACCGAGCAGTTGATTGGCTTCTTCGTCAACACGCTTGCCTACCGGACCACCGTGGATCCTTCCTCGACCTTCCGAGAGCTCCTCAGCACGGTCCGCGGGACGGCGCTCGAGGCCTACGAACACCGGGAGATCCCGTTCGAGCAAGTCGTCATCCAAGCGGAGGCCGAGCGTGACCCGAGTCGAACACCGATCTTCCAGGTGATGATGCAGTACCGCGACTTCGTCGAGCGCGAGTTGCGGCTCCCGAACATCCTTGCGGAGCCAATGCAGGTTGGGCATGTCGCCAGCAAGTTCGATCTCGAGCTCGAGCTCGTTGGCGGGGACGGGCGTGTCAGCGGACGCCTTGTCTTCAATGCCGATCTCTGGGACGAGCAGACCGTCACTCGGATGATGCGCCACTTCGCGGAGCTGGCCCGATCAGCGATCAGTGCCCCGGATCGGGCGGTTGGGGACCTACCCCTGATGGGGGAGAGCGAGCGCAATCAACTCCTGGCGGACTTCAGCGGGGCGGACTCCACGTTCGACGGTGGCACTGTGGTCGAAACGATCGCGCGGTGGGCGGATCGAGCACCGTCGGCCGTTGCCGTTTCGCAGGGTGATCAGGTGCTGACCTACGGCGAGCTGGACCGGAAGGCTTGGTCGGTTGCTGCCCGACTCGAGCGGGAGGGCGTCATCGGCGCCGGCAGAGTCGCGGTTTCGATGAAGCGTTCGCCCGACCTGATTGCGGCGATTCTGGGCGTGCTGCGCACGGGAGCTGCCTACGTTCCGCTCGATCCTGCGGCACCCAGTGAGCGCAATGAGTGGATCATGGAAGATGCACGCCCGGCGGCTCTGCTGGTCGACGAAGATGCCCCGTTCCCGTCGTCCGGGGCACCGGTCATCCGTGTGTCCGACGTGACGGACGTCGTGGAACCCCCGCGCACCCTCTCACTGCCAACCCTCGATTCGCCGGCCTACATCATCTACACGTCGGGCAGCACCGGTCGCCCGAAGGGCGTGGTGGTTGAGCACAGCTCGTTGGCGGCTTTCGCCGCCGCAGCGAACGAGCTCTATGGAATGAGTAGCGAGGACCGCCTCCTGCAGTTTCACTCGATTGCTTTCGACACCTCGGTGGAGGAGATCTTCTGCACGTTGACCGCCGGGGGCCGATTGGTGTTGCGAACGGAGGAGATGGTCGGATCGATCGAGCGCGTGCTCGAGGAAATCGACCGTGTGTCGATAACGGTCCTTCAGTTCCCGACGGCGTTCTGGAACACGTTTGCGGCTTACGTGCTGCGTGAGGAGCGTCCCGTGCCGCCGAGCGTCCACACCGTCATCATCGGCGGCGAAGCGGCCGATCCGGTTCTGGTGGACCGTTGGAGGCGCCGGTTCGATCCGACTATCCGGCTCATCAACGCGTACGGGCCGACCGAGACCACCGTCACTGCCACCGCAGCGGATCTCAGTGATCTCACCGATAGTGCCGAGAAGCCCGTGCCGATCGGCACACCGCTTCGCTCCGCGACGGCGTTCGTGGTCGACCCTGCCGGACAAGCCGTCCCGATCGGCGTCAGGGGGGAGCTGTGGATCGGCGGCGCTCAAGTTGCCCGGGGCTACTTCGATGCACCTGACCTGACCGAGACCCGGTTCGTCGAGGCGCCGTTCGGCCGATCCGGTCGAGTCTATCGAACCGGGGATCTGGTCCGTTGGCGACCCGACGGGAACCTGGAATTCCTCGGCCGAGTCGATCGCCAACTCAAGGTGCGTGGATTCAGGATCGAACCGGGGGAGATCGAAACTCATCTGGTTCGCCACCCCGACGTCTCGGTTGCGTTCGTGCATCTGTGGGAGGAGGGTCGTGAAGCGACCCTCGCGGCATACGTCGTCGCAGAGCCTGGGAGAAGTCCGATCCCGGGGGAACTCGTCGAATACCTCAAGGACAGCTTGCCCGACTACATGATTCCGCTCATCGAGGTCATCGCCGAACTCCCACGGAACCAGAGTGACAAGGTGGACACGAGCCGGCTACCCAAGCCGTCGCGTCAGCGCACCCGTGGTCGCGTACCGCCGCGCGGTGAGGCCATGATCCAGATGGCCGCCCTCTGGAGCGAGATCCTCGGAGTCGACGACATCGGCGCCGACGATCGGTTCTTCGAGATGGGTGGGCATT
>JAHEEL010000060.1:0-8865 GCA_024640745.1 Actinomycetes bacterium | reverse complement strand
GTGGAGATGATCAGTCGTGTCGAGCGCGAGTTCCGGACCTCGGTGCCCCTTGCGACCATCTTCTCGCACCCTACGCTCGAGGAGTTCACCCGGCGCGCCGCCGGGGGACCGGCTCCAATCGAGTCCGAGGAGCTCGTTCCGATCAGCCCGGACGGTGACCGGCCGCCGCTCTTCTGCCTGCCGGTGACGGATGGGAGTGTCCTGGCGTACCACCGGCTCACACGCCACCTCTCGCCGGACATCCCGATCTACGGCATCCCGGCGCGAGGAGCCGATGGCCGTTCTGCCCCCCATCGCGAGATCGCCGAGATGTGTTCGGAATTTGCCGACATCATCATGGCGACGGGGCCGGGACCGTACCGGCTCCTGGGCGCGTCGTATGCCGGACTGCTCGCGGTCGAGACTGCGGAGCAACTCATCGCGCGCGGTGAACGCGTCGACCTTGCCGTGATGCTCGATACGGTGCTGCCGTCGCGCCGTTCCTGGCTGGATCGGCAACGCCGGCGCCGAGAGATCATCCGGCGGAACGGTGCGTCCGGCCTTGTGTTCGTGGCCCGCGGACTCTGGAAGGACACTCGAGTCCGGCTTGGCAGGATCAGGCACACGCCCCGCTGGTACGTTCGTGAGGTCACGGGTAGGCAGCTGTCGGCAGAGCTCGCCGGGAGGCGTCTCACTCACGTTTCGCTCGAAGCCGAGCGCAGATTCGCGCCGGCGCCGTATCGGGCGTCGGTCCTGTATTTCCGAGCGGTAGGCGAAGCGCTGCCGCTCGATGAGCGTCGTGACGATCCGTGGCAGCAGTACGTCGAGAACCTCGACGTGGTGGACAGTGACGGGAAGCACTGGGGGGAGGACTCGATGCTGGACGAACCCCACCTCGAGCACGTTTGTAGCGAACTCAACGCGCGCCTTGCAGCTTTCGATGGTATTGGGGAAACACCGTGAGCACGTTCGACGCGCATCAGCTTCATGGGGTGGTCTCGGTGTGGTCCGCCAATCTCGATGAACTGCCGTGCCGACGTGATCTGCTCAGCAGCGACGAGCTGGTGAGGTCGGAGCGATTCCACACGCAACAGTTGCGCGATCGGTACATCGCTGGGAGGAGCTGGCTGCGGTCCGTGTTGGGCGTAGCGAGCGGAGCCCCGCCGGCGTCCCTGCAGTTCCGCTATCTGGCGTTGGGCAAGCCGGTGCTCGATCGTCCGGCCAATTCGCTCGACTTCAGCCTGGCCCACTCCGCAGACGTGGCGCTGCTGGCTGTTGGCGGCCCCGGGGCCCTTGGGGTGGATGTGGAGCGAGTCAGGGCCGGCGTCTACGAACCCGCATCGGCGGACCTGGTGCTCTCTGCGGACGAGCTGAGATGGATCGAGCGCCATGCCGATCGGGACCGGGCGTTCCTCCGCTGCTGGGTGCGCAAGGAGGCGTATGCCAAGGTTGGCGGAATGGGCATGGACCGCCACCTCTCCAATCTCACGTTGACGGGCCCTCGCGCCGTCGATGAGGTCGGCGGCCTCGCCATCTCCGACGTTGCGTTCGACGACAGCCTTGCTGCGGCCATCGCCGTGCCCGTGGACCAGAGCTTCACCTACCGGGGCCGATGGTTGGCGGAGGAGGCGGCATGACTCGAAAGGCACTTCGATTCTACGCCGGCTTCTACCAGGGTTCCCAAGCGCGCCTTGCTCTCGGCGCAGGACTCTCGTTCCTTCGCGCCCTCGCTCTTCTGCCGATTCCGCTGCTCGTCGCCGTTGCGATCGACGATGCGATCGCGAACTCCAAGACGTCTGAGCTGGTCCTGATCGGTGCGATCATCCTCGGGCTGACCGTCCTGAGTGCCGTTATCGGAATCGCGTCTCGCCGCGTGCTGGCTCGCGTGACGATGAAGGCTCAGGCCGGGTTGCGCGAGGCGGCCGTGGCGGCGCTCCTGCGAATGTCGCGACGCTCCTACAGCAAGGCCGACGACGGCGAGCTCCACGACCACGTCTTGCAGGAGACGAAGCGCGTGGAGCAAGGCACGTCGGCGATCTTCGACGATTTCCTTCCCGGGACCGTGCTCATCATCGGGGTCAGCTTCGTTCTCGTCCGAATGAACCTCATCCTCACTGCGGTGACGCTCCTGTTCGTCCCGATCATCTTCCTCGCCAGCCGGTGGCTTGGGAGACACGTCGACGCTCGCATCGACCGCGACAATCGAAGCTTCGAGCGCTTCAGCCACAGCATCATCTCGATGCTCCGTTCGATGGACCTCATTCGGATTCAGGCGGCCGAGCAGGTGGAGGTCGAGCGACAGGAAAGAGCCATCGACCGGCTCCGGCATACCTCGATCAACCGGTCGGTCGGAATCACGATGTGGGTGACGATCCAGCAGAGTCTCGTGGCGATCGCCGGCAGCGCCGTTCTGATCGTCGGTGGCGTGATCACGATCCAAGGCTCGATGACGCTCGGCGACCTCATCGCCTTCTACGCCGCGTTCGCCCTCCTGCGCGGGCCGCTCAGCGTTCTCGCCGATCGGACGCCCTTTGTGATCGAGGGCATCCAGTCCCTCGACCGGCTCTACGTGCTTCTCCAGAGCGTCGATGAGCGACCGTATGTCGGGACTGAGCCAGTCTCGCTCACGGGGAGCATTGCTTTGTCCGGGGTGAGCTTCGCCTACGATCGGAACCCGGTGCTCGAGAACGTGAGTCTGGAACTTGCTCCGGGAACGGTGGTGGGGCTCGTCGGTCCAAATGGCTCCGGCAAGAGCACCATCGTCAACCTCATCGTGGGGTTCTATCGTCCCGATGAAGGTGCGCTCTCTGCCGAGGGGATTCCGTATGACGATCTCGATCTCACCGCCCTCCGCAGGCAGATGGGAATCGTCCCGCAGCAGCCGCTGCTGCGGTCAGGATCCATTCTGGAGAACATTCTGTATGGCCGCGATGGCATCTCTCGCGCGCAGGTCGATGAGGCGTTGAGGCTTGCCGAAGCGGCGGCCTTCATCGAAGACCTGCCCGATGGAGTGGACACCGCCATCGGCGAGGACGGCATCTTCTTGTCGGGCGGCCAGCGCCAGCGGGTGGCGATCGCGCGGGCCCTCGTCCATCGTCCGCCGCTGCTCATCCTCGATGAGCCGACGAACCATCTCGACCGATGGACCGTCAGCGCCGTTGTGGACAACATTCGAAGCATGGATCACAACCCGGCCGTGCTCCTGGTGAGCCATCGCACAGAGGTGCTCGCAGAGGCCGACGTCACCATCGATATCAAGGACGGAAAGGTCGTCCGGGTGGAGTCCAGGTAGGAGCGAAGGCGCGCGATAGGATCGGCGCCGAAGCGAAGATGCGCGTTGTGGGCGCACCTGGATTCGAACCTTCTGCTCATTCCGAAGCGCTGCCCGGGCGGGTGGCGGGGGAAGGGAGCGTGTTGAGACCTCGAGGCAGAGACGTGCGGTGGCCTTGGGTACGAGGGCGGGACCGGGCAGGTCTTTGCCGGAGTACGGATGCGGTCTGGTGGGCCCACCTGGATTTGAACCAGGGACCTCATCCTTATCAGGGATGCGCTCTAACCAGGCTGAGCTATGGGCCCGCGGAGCCGAAACGATAGCAGCCGGGGCGCCTACGGCGGGAGGGGGTGGCGGTGGCCGAGTCGGCTGGTCCAGGTGATGTCGCGGTTGGGTGCGATGGTGCAGGTCGATCCGGTGCGGCCTCGGATGGTGTGGGATTTGGCGCACCGAGCGCGGTGGGTCGGCGAAGTGTGGCGAGGTTCGTCACGGAATACCCTGGCCTCGCTTGGAATTGACAAGGACCATGACCGACACACACCTCATCGGGATCTCCGGCAGCCTGCGATCCGGTTCCTACAACACTGCGCTACTTCGCGCGGCGTTCGAGCGTATGCCCGACGGAGTCACTGCCGAGATCGCCGATATCTCGGACATCCCGCTGTACGACGCCGACGCGGCAGCGGACGGCCGTCCCGCCTCGGTCGAGGCCCTGCGGGTGCTCGTTCGGACGGCCGACGGGATCGTGTTCGCGTCTCCCGAGTACAACTGGTCGGTGACCGGGGCCATGAAGAACACGATCGACTGGCTGTCGCTTGGGCCGGATTCACCGCTCGATTTCAAACCGGCGGCGATCATCGGCGCAGGAGGCGGATCCGGCACGGCGCGGTCGCAGCAGCACCTCCGCGACATCCTGGCGCACAACAGCCTGTGCATCGTTGCGGACCCGCAGGTGATGGTGAGGGGTGCCCGCGACCGGTTCGATGGCGCTGAACTCACCGACGATCCTCTGCGTGACGAGTTGGCTGCGATGATCGAACGGCTCGTCGACGTGGTCGAGCGCTCCCGATCGACGGAGCGCCTCGCGCTTCGCGGATCGATCCTCGTGGTCGGGAGCGAAGAGGACCGCGCCAACGCCGCCGAGCGATCCATCGTCGAGATGGGTCATCGCACCTTGCGGGCGATTGCCGCAGTCGACGCGGCTCGGATCCTTTCCCGGCGATCCGTTGCTGCCGTCGTCGTCGACGGTCACCTGAGCGACGAGGCGAGGGACACGGTACGGGTGGGCGCCGACAGTCTTCCGATCGTCGAATTCCACGATCCGATCGAGGCCGGGCGATCGATCGACGATGCGCTTCGCATCGACCGGGGCTCGCAGTAGCCTCTTGCGTACTGCTCGCTCGAGGAGATGCTGTGCGCCATTGGATCCTGCTCTTTCACATTCTGGCCGTGATCGTGTGGCTGGGCGGTTCGATCTACGTCGAGGCCCTGATGGCCGCCGTCGGGAGGAACGCTGACGAGCGCGGGCTCGTCGGCGTGTTCCGGAGGGTCGGGGCCACGAACCGGCGCCTCTTCAACATCGCAGGCGTCGCAACGATCGTGTTTGGATTCTGGTTGGTCTTCATCGTGCCGGGATGGAAGTTCGAGTCGGTCTGGGTGACCGTCGGCATCATCGTTGCGGCAATCGCCGTCGTCATCGACCTCTTCTACGCCACGCCCCGGGTCGATCGGGTCGAGGCGCTCGCAGGCGATCCCGAAGCGGACGCCGAGGCAATTCCCGGGCTGATCCAGCAGGTTCTCATGGCCAACCACGTTCGGACCGGACTCTTGTTCATCGGGGTTGTCTTCATGGTCTTCAAGTGGTGACCCGTTCGTCATGACGGGTTGATCGGTACACTCCCGGTCACGCGGGGACGTAGCTCAGTTGGGAGAGCACCTGGTTTGCAACCAGGGGGTCGTCGGTTCGAGTCCGATCGTCTCCACGCCCGCACACGAGGGAGCTGCCGGTGGAGACCGCGGTGATCGTCGATGCCGTCCGAACGCCGATGGGGAAGCGGAACGGCCGTCTCGGGGGCTGGCACCCCGTCGACCTCGCCGCGGAGACCCTTCGAGCGCTCGTCGAGCGGAATCACCTCGACCCGATCCTCGTCGACGATGTGATCATGGGGTGCGTCTCGCAGGTCGGCGAGCAGACGTTCAACATCGGCCGGAATGCCGTGCTCGCCGCCAGTTGGCCGGAGTCGGTCCCCGGCGTCACCCTCGACCGGCAGTGTGGATCGAGCCAGCAGGCCGCGCACTTTGCCGCCCAGGGCGTCATGGCCGGCGTCTACGACGTTGTCGTGGCCGCCGGTGTCGAATCGATGAGCCGCGTCCCGATGGGGATCTCCTTTTCACAGGGTCCCGGCAAGCCGTTTGGACCGAAGATGACCGATCGCTACGACCACCAACTCGTTCCCCAAGGCATCTCGGCTGAGATGATCGCCGAGCAGTGGGATCTCGAACGGGCGGACCTCGACCGCATCGCCTACGACTCGCACATGCGGGCGCAGCGAGCAACCGACGAAGGAAGATTCGAATCGCAAATCATCTCGATCGAGATCACGGTCGACGGAGAAACGACCACGACGCGTCGTGATGAGGGAATCCGGCCCTCGACGACGCCAGAGGCTCTCGCCGGCCTGCGTCCGGCATTCAAGGAAGACGGTGTGATCACGGCAGGGAACTCCTCTCAGATCACCGATGGTGCTGCGGCGGTCCTCATCATGAGTGCATCCAAAGCGGCGGAGCTCGGGCTGACTGCCCGAGCGACGTTCAAGGGGTTCTCCGTCGTCGGAACGGACCCCGTCACCATGCTCACCGGACCGATCCCGGCAACTGAGGCGGTACTCGCAAACGCCGGACTCACACTCGACGAGATCGGCCTGTTCGAGGTCAACGAGGCGTTCGCCTCGGTGATCGGCGCGTGGCTCCTGGAGACGGGCGCAGATTGGGATAGGGTCAACGTGAACGGAGGAGCCATCGCCCTCGGCCATCCACTCGGTGCTTCCGGGGCCCGCCTCATGACGACCCTGCTTCACGAGATGGAGCGCACCGGGACCCGATATGGGCTCCAGGCGATGTGCGAGGGCGGCGGGACTGCGAACGGCACGGTCCTCGAGCTCACCGGGTAGCGATGACGATCGCCATCGCCATCGTCGTAGGTTGTGCCATCTTCGCCGGCACCGTCGTGATCGTCCGGATGATCGCCACGGGACCACCCCCGGAACCCGACCCTGATTCCGTGCACGAGGTCGAGGTCGACTACCGCTGCTCAATCTGCGGGATGCGCCTGACCGTCACCCACCAGCAGGATGCTGCCCCCGAGCCGCCGAAGCACTGCCGCGAGGTCATGGACCCGGTGTGAGGGAACAACGGGGGTTTTCGCGACTTCTCCCCAAGGTGTGGGTAGATCCGGGGATAACCACACAGTTGTAGTTCGCGGCGGGTTGCACCCGCGCCCCGCCCTTGCTAGCGGTAGTTGAGCGTCATGGCGAAGCCGACGCCGATCATCGCCAGGCCGCCGAGCAGGTAGAGGTTGGACGTGCCGCCCGGCAGGATTCCCATGTAGTTGACGAGAATCACGATGATGCCAACGGCCATGAGCCCAAACATGGTGGCCACGTACCACGTTGGAGACGGGCCCTTCTCCTCGGCCTCGGTGACGGCCGGCTTCTTCGGCGGGGTCGGTCGCTTGTTGGCTTTCTTTCGGCCCTTCGAGACAGGCATGGACTGAAGCGTAGCGACCCGGCGCTCAGTTCCCAACGCGAACCCGGTCACCGTTGCGTGGTCGTGTCGGTACGCTGCGTCGTCATGGACGATGGCGTGGCCGCTTCGGAGCAGGATGCCGCGACCCCCGCTCCGGGGGTGGTCACGCGCGTGGTGCGCATTGTCGGGTGGACGGCCATCGTTTCGGGCCTTCTCATACTCGGTTTCGTCGCCCAGCAGCTCTTCGTGACGACGTGGTTCGCTGAACAGCATCAGGACGCGCTCTCCGAGGAGGCGGAGGAGCACTTCGCTACGACGGAGGTCTCCGAAGTCGAGTACACACCGCCGGTCACGCAAGACACGATCGAAGACGGTGCGGCCGTGGTTCCCCCCGAGTCCGACGGCCCGGAGGATGACGGAACGCCGGACCGGTCCGGGCCGCGAACGCTCCTCGTGGAGACGGCACCAGCCTTGGGCGATGCCTTCGCTGTCGTGCGGATCCCGTCGATCGAGCGGCTCCAGGACGGGTGGACCGTCGTCGAGGGAGTGCGGGTTCGCGACCTCAAGAACGGCGCAGGCCACATGCCGACGACGCCGCTCCCGGGTCTTCCCGGCAATTCGGTCATCTCGGGCCACCGCACCACCTACGGGGCGCCATTCCACGAAGTCGACACCCTGGAGGTTGGGGACATCATCGAAGTCGACACCGCGATCGGAACGCATATCTACGAGGTACGCGAACTGCAGATCGTGCGGCCCACCGATGTATGGGTCACGGATCCGCGCGAGGGCTCGTGGCTGACCCTCACCACGTGCCATCCCAAGTTCTCGTCGAGGCGCCGCTTGGTCGTCTTCGCAGAACTCGTCGACGGTCCCAATTACGAGGCGATCTACGCATGAAGCAGTGGTTCATTGATCTTCCCGGTCCGATGGTCGTGAAGGTGATCCTTGCGGTCGTCGTGGCGTTGGTGGCGTTGGTGGCGCTCTTCTTCTTCTACGACTGGATCGGCAACACCCTGCTCGACACGGGGGGCACCGTCGGATGAGAGTCCTCGTCATCGACAACTACGACTCGTTCACGTACAACCTCGTGCAGTACTTCGGGGATCTCGGCGCGGAGACGATCGTGGTCCGCAACGATGAACTGCCCCCGAACGAGGGTGCTCGCCTCAAGCCGGATCGACTGGTCATCTCGCCGGGACCCGGTACTCCGGCCGACACCGGATACTGCACGGAGTACTTGCTGACACTTGGAACCGAGGTTCCAACGCTCGGCGTGTGCCTCGGCCACCAGACGATCGTGACGGCGTTCGGCGGCGACGTGGAGCGAGCCCCCGAGCCGAGGCACGGGAAGACCTCGATGATCACTCACGATGGGCGAGGGATCTTTGCCGATCTGCCGGATCCGTTCGAAGCTACTCGCTACCACTCGCTCGCCGCCACCTCGATCCCGGACATCCTCGAGGTGTCGGCGCGGTCTGAGGACGACGTCGTGCAGGCCGTGCGCCACCGCACCCTTCCGATCGAAGGCGTGCAGTTCCATCCCGAATCGATCATGACGGCCGTTGGACGAGATCTGTTGCGGAACTTCCTGGAGTCGCCGGTCGCCGGTCGCCGGTTGCCGGTCTGACGGCCGCGCGCTCAACTCCGGCTCAGGCTGGTGCCGCGAGATGCCGATACAGCCCCATGGCTCGACGGGTCTTCACGCGCCCTTTGGTGACTGCTTGCGTACTTGCGCTGACAATGGCGTTGCTCGCCATTGCCGATCCGGCCGTCGCCGCGCCGGCGGCCGGCAACCCGGATGGGACCTCTTCCGTTCCTCCCGAGGGGCAGGCCGTCGACACATCGAACCCAGACCATGTCATCGGCAA
>JAHEEL010000225.1 GCA_024640745.1 Actinomycetes bacterium | reverse complement strand
ACCGGTGCGCCTGCGGGGAAGTACAACGACCCATCGAAACTCCGGTATGGCAACCTCTCGAATGCCGACGGGCAGATCGCATCCGCGTTCGAAGCAACAGGCGAGGTGCTCGAGCGCCTCTGACCGGGCGGGTGGCGATTCCGTCGGGGTCGCTCTTCGTCAGTGGTAGACGAGTGACTCAGCGTGGCGGTATCCATCGACGATCGTTGCACCGAGCGCCCAGCCGCCGATGACGTCGAGCGGGTAGTGCGCACCTACGTAGACGCGGGACACGCCGACGATGAATACGAGCAACGCGCCACCAAACCTCCATGAACGAGGCCCGGACTCCTGAAGAACCGACACGAGGGCGACGGCCACCGCCGCATGTCCCGAGGGGTAGCCCAATCCGTTGTCGGCGGAGCCGATGCGGAGCCGGGTGGACTCGATGTGATCCCTCGGTCGGCCCCGATTGATGCTGCGTTTCACGACCTTGGCCGCACCCCACGCCAGCGAACCCGTGATCGCGACGCGTGCGGCGGCTGCTGGACGTCGCCGGATGAGCAGTGCGGTTCCCGCGGCGAGCGGTGCCGCAAGGGCACCCGCCTGCATCGGACCCCAGACCACCGGTGCGAGCGCGTCGGGGAATGCGTTGAGCTTGATGAAGAGGGCCCCATCCCACGCGGGAACGCCTCGCTTCGCGACAACCGACGATCCTGCGAGAACGATCACAGCCGAGAGCGAATCGATGACCCCCATCCGCCGTACCTCAACCTCCTCCGAAATTGCTTCTTTGGGAAACAACTTCGCATATAGTGCCGCCAGCCCACTGAGCCTAGAGGAGTCGCAATGGCTGCCACCATGGAAGATCACGGCGTCATCATCGAAGAGCCGGCCGAGCGCGCGGTCGTGCGGCACCCGACCGATTTGCTCCGCTTCATCGTCGCCGTTCTGGCGACGATCATCGGCTTCTTCCTCGCCACGACGCTCAACAACCTCTCTGAGGCGATCACCGTTGAGGTGATCCAGGGCTTCGATTCGTTCCCGAACGGCGTTGTGATCGTCTTTCTCAGCATCGTCGGTTTGCTGTCGGTCATCGGACCGTTCGTCGGCATCGGGTACTTCATCCGGAAGAAGCAGTGGCGACGACTGCGTCTGGCGCTGCTTGCCGTCGTGGTGGCACTGGTGCTCCTGTGGTTCCTCGAGTCCTTTCTCGTCTCGAGGTTCTCGGAACCGGTCCTCTCGACCGCGCCGCCGAGCTGGGTGTGCGCCCCAGGCACCGACCTCGCGAACATCGGTCTCTTCGAGTGTGTCGCGGACCCCGACATCTCGAACCCGCTCGTCCGCTACGGCGACCTCGTCGCACTCACCGCCTTCTTCTCTGCGGTGGTCCCGTACCTGAATCGACGCTGGAGGCGGTTCGGATGGATCACCATCTTCCTCGTCGCACTCACCCAGATGCTGGATCACTTGCAGCCGCCGACCGACGAATTCCTGGCGATCGGCGTTGCCTATGCGATCGGCGCCGCGGTGCTGCTGGCTTTCGGAGAGCCGAACCGTCGACCCCGCGGTCAACGAGTCGTAGGCGCTCTTTCGAACTCGGGGATTTCCCTTGCCCGCTTGAAGCGGGCGGGGGTCGATGCGCGCGGGTCGGTGCCCTACTTCGCGACAACGACGACAGGACAGGGGTTGTTCGTCAAGGTGCTCTCACCGGATGAACGAGCGGCGGATGTGATGTTCCGCATCACGAGAATGTTCCGCCTCAAGGGCGTCGGCGATGAGCGGCCCTTCTCCTCTCTCAAGCGCGCGGTAGAACACGAAGCCGTGGCGTCGCTCATGGCCTCCGCGGACGGTGTGAAGACTCCCCAAATGGAGGCGATCGCCGACATCTCACCCAGCTCGATGCTCATGGCGTACGACCTGGTGGACGGCACGTCGCTGGATTCGGTTCCCGTCGAGGAACTGACCGACGAGATGCTCCGAGGCGTGTGGCAGCAGGTTGCGATCCTGCGCGAGCATCGGACGGCGCATCGCGACCTTCGGTTGGCGAATGTGTTCCTCGGATCCGATGGTCAACCCTGGTTGATCGATTTCGGATTCGCCGAGCTCGCCGCCACCGACGGTCAGATGCGCTCCGACATCGCCGAGCTCGTGGCGTCGACGGCGTCGTCGGTCGGTGCCGAGCGCGCGGTCGGCAATGCGATCGCCGTGCTCGGCAAGGATCCAGTCGCGGACGCCTCCTCGAGGATCCAGCCGTTGGCGCTCTCCGGCGCCACGCGGGAGTCGCTGAAGAAGCAGAAGGGGCTCGACGAGGAGATCCGCAGCGAGATCCAGCGTCAGACCGGGATCGAGGAGATCGAGCTCGAGAAGCTCGAACGCATCCCGACGCGCACCGTCGTCATGGTGCTGGGATTCGCTCTGGCGATCTACTTCCTGATCCCGCAGCTGACTCAGACCGACTTTGGTGCGGTCCTGGACGCCAATTGGGCGTGGACTCCTGCAATCCTCGTCGCTTCGTTCCTGACCTATGTCGGAGCCGCCTACAACATCATGGGCTCCGTTCCTGAACGCGTTCGGCTGATGCCGACGGTGCTCGTCCAACTCGCCGGCTCGTTCATCAACCGCATCAGTCCGGTGAAGGTCGGCGGCATGGCCACGAACGTGCGCTTCCTCCAGAAGAATGGTGTGGAACTCGCCAACGCCGTCGCCGGCATCGGCGTCGCCAGCGTGTCGACCTTCGTCGTGCACATGACGCTGCTGCTCACCACGGTGCTGTTCCTCGGACGGAACGCCGGGGACTTCATCAAGCTCCCGTCGGGCCAGACCGTGCTCATCGGCATGGTGGTCGTCTTCACCCTTTCGGCGGGCTTGTTCTTCCTTCCGCCTGCGAGAAAGATCGTCCGCACGAAAGTGTGGCCGTCGATCAAGTCGTCGGGCCAGGGTCTGGTGGCCGTGGCCTCGACACCGTCGAAAGCCATCATGCTCTTCGGCGGCGCATTCATGTTGATCGTGACCTACATCGCCGCGCTGTGGTTCAGCCTGGAGGCCTTCGGCGGGGGATTGAGCATCCCGGCCGTCGCCCTCGTCTTCCTCGGCGGCCAGGCGCTCGGCAACTTGGCCCCGACCCCCGGTGGTATTGGAGCAACCGAAGCGGCGATCATCGCAGCGATGACCGCCCTCGGCCTCGACGCGACGACG
>JAHEEL010000224.1 GCA_024640745.1 Actinomycetes bacterium | reverse complement strand
CCATTGCCCGCTACGTCGACGTGACTGGTGACATCGACTACCTCATCGAACATGGCGCCGAGATCGCCTTCGAGGTTGCTCGGTTCCTGCGATCGTTCGTTCGCTACGACGACTGGCGCGAGGTCTACCACTGCATTCGGCTGCTCGGACCCGACGAATGGCATGAGAATGTCGACGACAACGCCTTCACCAACTACCAGACGCATGCGGCGCTCACCTTCGCCGTTGCCACCTACGAGTACCTTGCGGCCGAGCATCCGGGTGCCCTCGATGGGCTGAGCGAGAAGCTGGGTCTCGATCTGGACGAGGTGGATGGATGGCGGCGCGTTCGGGATCGGCTGCTCCTACCTGCCCCCGACCCGGAGATAAGAATCGTCGAGCAGTTTGACGGATTCTTTGCGCTCGAAGACGTCACCCCGGATGAGGTGCGCGAGCGATTGCTCGACCCCGGCGAATACTGGGGCTGGCCCAACGGTGTTGCCGTGGCGACGCAGGTCTCCAAGCAGGCGGACGTCGCCATGCTGCTGTGGCTCCACCGCGACCGGTTCGACCTCGAAACCCAACGGGCCAACTACGAGTACTACGAAGCCCGCTGCTCCCACAACTCGTCGCTGAGCCACGCAGCCCACGGCATGGTTGCCGTGCGCACGGAGCAGCTCGACCGAGCGCTCGGCCACTTCCGCGCCACCGCGACTGTCGATCTCCTCAGCGCCCAGCACGCCGTCGTGGGCGGCACGTTCATCGGAGGGGTACACACGGCGGCGTGTGGCGGCACGTACCAACTCGCCGTTCACGGATTCGGTGGCCTTGGGTTCGCCGGCGGTCAGCTCACGATCGATCCAGTCCTTCCGCCGGAATGGGAGGCGGTGACCTACCCCGTGCGATGGCGAGGCCTTCGTCTCGAGGTCGCCGTCACCCACGAGCGAGTGGTCATCGTTGCCGATCCCGCCAATGAGGAGTCGGCCATGGTTCGAGTCCGCGGCGCCGAAGTCATCATCGAGCCCGGGGCCGCGGTTGCGGTATAGCCGCCGGCTCCCAGCGTCCGGCGCGGCCGTGCCCACTCGTCACCACTTCGGATCGCGCCGGGTGCTCGACTGAGCGCGCAGTGGAGCATCGTCGCTCGCGCCGGTGCGCATCCCTGAGACGCCCACCAATGCACGGCGCTCCTCGTTGTCGATCGCAGCGGCCTTGGCGGCCGATCGAGTGACCGCGCTTCAGCGGGGCGCGAACAGTCGCAAAGCGGGGTCGGCTAGGTTGCGTTCATGGACGCAATCATCTCTGGAGTTCACCTCGTCTCCACGCGGAGCGTGAACTCGTACGTGATCGACGGGGACCAAGGCGTGACGCTCGTCGATACGCTGCTGCCGAAGAACGAAGACACGATCGCAAACGCCCTTGCTGCGATCGGGCGGTCGTTGGCGGATGTCACCGCGGTCGCGGTCACCCACGCTCATGCCGACCACGTCGGGAGCGCCGCGTCCGTCAAGGCAGCCTCCGGTGCGGTCGTGTATGCGCCGATCGGCGATGCCGCCACGGTTCGGGGGGAGCAGGAGCCGCCGCTGCCGCCCATGGTCGACCGCCTCCCATTCCTGAAGCCGATCATGAGGAGTTTCCTCCCCGTGGCCGATCCGGTGGCGGTCGAGCACGAGATTGGTGAGCACGTCGGTGGTGCCCTGCCGGCGGATCTCCGCGTCATCGACACACCGGGCCACACCCCCGGGCACGTCTCGTTCCTCCTCGAGCGTGAGGGTGGGCTGCTCTTCGTCGGCGACGCCGCCGTTGCGAGGAACGGTGTGGTGAAGCGGGGATACATGAATCGGGCCGAGCCGACGTTCGATGCCAGCCTCCGCCATATCGCCGAATTCGACTTCGAGGCAGCGGTCTTCGGTCACGCTGCGCCGCTCCAGTCGGGGGCCTCTGCCGCCTTCAACCGTTTCGTGGAGTCGATGCGCTGAAGGGGTGTGTCGCCGGTGAGCATCTGGATAGCCCTCGCTGCGGTTGTCGTCGGGTACCTGTTTGGAGCCATCTCGTTCACCCGGATCCTCGGTCGGTGGGTGCTCCCCGATGACGATCTCAGCGGGGTAGGCGTTCAACTGGGGAAAGGAACGCTCCGATTCAACCGGACGAGCGCGTCGTTGATCTCGCTCAAGCGCGGTCCCGGCTATGGGTGCCTGACGAGCCTGCTGGACATGGCCAAGGCCGCGATTCCCGTACTCGTCTTCAAGCTGGCATTTCCGGACCAGGACTACGAGTTTCTGACGGCCGCTGCCGCGGTGGTGGGTCACAACTACCCGGTGTTCTATCGGTTCCACGGGGGGGCTGGGATGTCAACCTTCCTCGGTGGTCTGGCGGTCCTCGACTGGCTCGCCGTTCCCGTGGTGACCCTGCTGGGCGGCCTCACCGGGGCGCTGATACGCAACGCCGTCGTTTCGTACGTGGCGGGCATCGTCTGGCTGTTCCCTTGGTTCTGGTGGCGAGGCTCCGGATGGGCGGCTTTCGTATACGCGTTCGTTGTCAACTTGGCGGTGTGGCCCGCGATCTGGCCGGTCATGAAGGACTTGACTCGGATGCAGAAGTCGGGCGAGGTCGATTGGCGAGAGGCCATGAAGCTGGTGACGAGCGGGCACCCTTCGCTCAATCGGGACAAGTACCTCCCCGACTAGCGCCGAGTGCCGCCGGCCCGTTCGGCGCTACTCGGTTCGCTCGATGGTCACCGTGCCCGTGTACCCGTCGACCACGACGGTGGCGCCGTCGGGGAGCTGTGTGGCATCGGCAACCGACACGACACACGGGATGCGGTACTCGCGTGCCACGATGCTGCTGTGCGACAGCATCCCCCCCGATTCGGCGATGACCGCGCCGGCCCGTGCAAAGAGCGGCGTCCAGCCGACGTCGCTGAACGGGATCGCGATGACGTCGCCGGATTCGACGCGCGGGGAGTCCTCGATGCCGCGGACCACGCGAAGCGTACCTCGGTAGCGCCCACGGGACGTAGCGACTCCGGTGACCTGATCGATCTCGAGTGGTCCCCGTCGGGCCGGGACGAAGTCGTCGCCGAAGATCGTGTCGGGCATGGAGACGTCGGCGAGATCCGCCATCTCCGTCTTGCGCAGGGCGACGAGTTCGGCCGGGGGAGAGGTGGTCGAGACGCCACCGAGCAGCGCAGCACCGACCTCGTCTCGTCGCAGGTAC
>JAHEEL010000059.1 GCA_024640745.1 Actinomycetes bacterium | reverse complement strand
CTGCCGGCCGGTCGGCCTGCTCGACGGCTCGGCGGACCACCCCGTTCATCAGTGCCGTGGCGTTGTTTGCCCATGCCTGCTCGGACGCCGAGAAGGTACCCGTCGGTAGGAACGTGAGGAAATCGCAGTCGGCCTGATCCACTGAAGGGAACACCCGGGGATACCCCATCACGAGCACCCGAGCGCTCGACGGAAGCCGGATCGTGAGATCGGCGAAGAGCGCTTGAAGCTTGCCGGGTAGCCCCAGGAGCTCCTGTTGCACTGCGTCGTCGTGGCGGGTGCACGACACAGGTTCGAGGAGGCAATCGGCGACGATCTCGCCGAATCCGAGATCGTTGCCGCCGATCGTCAGCACCACGATCGACGTGCCGGCATTCACCCGGTCGACGGCAGCGGCGCGCGTCCCTACGGGCACGTTCCGAGCCGGGTCATCCCACGGCGCCTGGTCGGCACCGACCGTGCGCGAGGACAGGTCCGCTACGGTCGCGCCGCTGCACGCCCATGACGTCGCCGGGATTCCCATGGTCTGCGCCACGATCTCCGGATAGGCCTGCTCTGAACGGTGGCACTCGTTGATCCCAGCGAGGTCCGTTTCGTCGACGAACGGCGGCACACCCTCGCCCGACGTGTACGAGTCTCCCATGGCCACCATCGTTCCGATAGGAAGCACGTCGTATGGGGTAGCCGGGGCTGGTGGTACCCCGAACGCAACGACTGCGGCAACAACCACCGCAACCAGGGCTTTCATGATGGACCTCCACCTCCGAACGGGGCTCACGACCCCCTCGAAGGATATCGTCGAGCGGTCGCTCGGATAGGATTGGCGATCCCGTCACCACCGGAGGCTCCGTGGTCGCCGCCATCCTGCTGCTCCTCCTCGGCGTCTGGTCCGCCATGGCGACGATCAACGCGGTGCGCCCGTTCCGCCAGAAGGTGCTGCTGTTCCCGAGCATGTTCTGGTCGTGGCTCGTGATCGGTCTCCCACTCCAGAACGTCGTGATCCAGGTCGCGATGACGGGGCTGCTGGTGTTGTGGGGGGCACTCGAACATACGGTCGGCTGGATCGGCCTCGCCCTCCTCGCGATCTCGTGGTGTGGCCACGCATACCTCTACGGCACGAGCAGGAAGTCGAAGGGCGTCGTCGACGCGGCGCTCGCCGACGCCGGGATCCCGAGGTCCGGAGTCCCGGTCGCATGGTGGCAAACCCTGGTCGCCGTCCCAATCCGAGGTCGTGCGGTCGAGCGGATCGCGAGCGTCCCGTTTCGCCGGATCGCCGGCAAGACGCTGGGCCTCGACGTCTACCGACCCAGCATGCCGGGCGAGCATCGTCCGGCACTCCTCTATCTACACGGCGGAGCGTGGACCGTCGGCTCCAGCCGGGAGCAAGGGCTGCCCCTCCTCCAGCACATGGCACGCAACGGATGGGTCTGCTTCTCGGCGAACTACCGGCTGAGTCCCGGGGCGACCTTTCCCGATCACCTCATCGACGTCAAGGCGGCCCTCGCCTGGATCCGCGAGCATGGCAGCGAGTACGGCGCCGACCCCTCGTTTGTCGCCGTGTCTGGGGGCTCGGCGGGCGGACACCTCGCAGCCCTCGCCGGCCTCACCGAGAACGACCCGCGGTACCAATCCGGATTCGAGACCGCGGACACGTCGATCCAGTCAGTCGTGCCGATCTATGGGGTGTACGACACCACCAACCGGTTCGGCGCCCAATCCGCCGAGTACGTGACGATGCTGATGGAGCCGCTCGTGATCAAGGCGTTCCTCGACGAGGAGCCGGAGAAGTTCGCGGAAGCCTCGCCCATCGACCGGGTCCATCCCGAGGTTCCTCCATTCCTCGTGATCCAGGGCGACAACGACACGCTCGCGCCGGTCATCGAGGCGCGGGCGTTCGTGACCGAACTCCGACGTCAGTCGACTTCTCCGGTGGTCTACATCGAGTTCCCCGGCGCCCAGCACATCTTCGATCTGTTCTACTCGTATCAATCGGCGCACATGGTTGAAGGCGTGCTTGCGTTCTTGAACGATGCGCACTCCCGTTTCGCCGAGTCGAACACGACCGATCAGCCGGGTTGAGTCGATCCTGCTTCGCTGCCCCACCCCGCCGTCTGATCGAGCTGCGCGAGATACTCAACGGCGAACTCGATCTGGCGCATGCATTCGGTTCGCCAGATCCCCGACTCGATGAATCGGTCGTGCTCACCCGGCTCGCGCAGATCGATGCCGAGCAGGCCGCGGCAGGTGGTCGACCCGAACTCGGCTTCGAACCGGTCCATCAGGTCCATGACCACCTCACGCGCGGCGGTCTTGGCTTCCTGGTGATCGTCGAGCCGTTGCCCGGCGAGCTGACCGACGGCGAGGGCCGCCCCCGAGATGGCACCGCACACGCCACCGGCATATGCCACGCCGCCGTTGAGGGCCATTGCCGCGGACGAGTCATCGGCATCCGGAAGGTCGAACACGTGCTTGAGCACGATGTAGGCGGTCTCGGCGCAACCGTATTCGTTGTCCTCGGTCAGGAAGACCTCGCGGGCGCGATCGGAGGGCGTGCTGGTCACCGGCACAGTATGCCGCGCCGCTCCGGATTCTCCGATTCCAGGCCCCGGGCCATCTTGCCCGCATACGCGACGCCGACTAGCATTTTGCTATCGATAATCGATCATTCAAGCCTCCCGATCGTCCCGGGACGGCACGACGAACTGCGAGGTGCAGCATGCTCAAGGCCGTCACCCGAGAGGAAGCCGAGCGCTTCGAGCTCCCCGGACGCGAGTGGTACCACTACAGCGGGCCCTCGATCACCGGCGCCCAACACCTAACGGTCGGCTTCTCGGTCTTCCCTGCGGGCTCCGCCCCGGAAGGGCACGTCCATCCCACCCAAGAAGAGACCATCTACATCACGAAAGGTCACGGCGAGCTGGTCACGCCGGAGGGCACCGTCGCGCTCGAGCCCGGTACCGCTGTGTTCATTCCGATCGGCCTCCATCACCAGACGGTTTCGCACGGTCCGGGAGATCTCGAGATGGTGACCTCGTTCGGTCCCCCGGTGATCCCCGGTTCCTACGAGCAAGGCGACTGAACGATCCACGAGCGAAGGGCAACATCGATGACCCAAACCACAGCGACGTACACCCCAGAGGACATGGCGGAGTTCGCCCGGCAGGCGCGGGTTCGCATCCTCGAAGCGGTCAAGCACGCAGGCGGCGGACACGTCGGCGGTCCCTACTCCGCTGCGGACATGCTTGCCGCCCTCTACTTCGGCATCCTCGACATCCGGCCGGACGAGCCCGACTGGCCCGACCGGGACCGCTTCGTGTTGTCGAAAGGCCACAGTTCGATCGCGCTCTACACGATGCTGGCGCTGCGCGGCTATTTCCCGGTCGAGGAGCTGCTGACCTTCGACTCGATCGACTCGCGCCTCCAGGGCCATCCCGACATGACCGCTACACCGGGAATCGACATGTCATCCGGATCGCTCGGTCTCGGATTCGCCGCAGCACTCGGCATCGCACTCGGCGCCCGCACCGAGGGCCGCGACTTCACGACCTTTGTCATGCTGGGCGACGGTGAGTGCAACGAAGGCATCGTCTGGGAGGGCGCTCACGTCGCCGCTCGCTACGGGCTCTCCAACATCGTCGCGATCGTGGACCACAACAAGCTGCAGCAGTTCGGGTGGAGCGGGGAAACCCTCAACGAGCGGATCACCCCGTACACCGGCACCCAGCTCGCCGATCGCTGGCGGGCCTTCGGCTGGGAAGTGATGGAGATGGACGGGCACGATATCCCGCAGGTCCTCGCCACGCTCGAAGCTGCAAGGGCGTTCGAGGGCGGTCCCGTCGCAGTGATCGCCCACACCATCAAGGGTAAAGGCGTCTCCTACATGGAGGGCGACTACACGTGGCACAGCAAGGTTCCGAACGACGAGGAGTTCGCGCTCGCCATGGAAGAACTCGGTGAAACCGAAGGAGGTGCGGCATGACGGCCCTCGCCCAAGGCAAGGCGCTCCGCCTGGTATTCGGCGAGACGATCACCGAACTCGCCGACGAGGACGACCGCATCGTCGTACTCGACGGCGACACCGGAAGTTCCACCTACACCTCGCTGTTCGAAGCCGCGCACCCCGAGCGGTTCTTTCAGATGGGGATCACCGAGCAGAACATGCTCGGTATGGCCGCCGGGATGTCGACACTCGGGCTCATCCCAATCGTCAGCACGTTCTCGTGCTTCATCGTCTCGCGGGCACACGACTCGATCAGGGTCTTGATCGCTCAGCCGAAGGCGAACGTCAAGCTGATGGGCGGCTACGCAGGCCTGCTTGCCGGCATGACCGGCAAGACCCACCTGATGTTCGACGACATCTCGATCATGCGGGCCATGGCCAACATGACCGTCGTCGCCCCCGTCGACGAAGTCGAGACCCGAAGCGCGCTCAGAGCGATCATCGACTACGACGGCCCCGTCTACTTCCGGCTCAACCGCCCAAACACGCCGATCATCTTCGACGACGACTACGAGTTCGTCCTCGGGAAAGCCGTCACCGTGCGGGAAGGAACCGATGTAACGGTCTTCTCGACCGGGACGCAGACCGCTCGCGCGCTGGAGGCTGCCGAAGCGCTGGCGCTCGAGGGGATCGACGTACACCTCGTGCATGTACCGACGGTCAAACCGCTCGACGTCGACGCGGTCGTTGCGGCAGCAAGGAAGACCGGCCTGGTCGTGACCAGCGAGGAACACACGGTCGTCGGGGGCCTCGGCGGAGCCGTTGCGGAGGCCCTTGCCGTCAATGCTCCAACGCCGATGATCCTGCACGGACTGCAGGATGTGTTTGGAGAGTCGGGACCGGACGGACCGCTCCTCGACAAGTACGGGATCTCGGCGGAGAAGACGGCCGACGCCATCCGCGCAGCGGCCGCCAACCGGTAGAACAACAGAACGCGACGTCCCGGAAAGGACGGCTATGAGCCAAACCGACATGTTCAAGCTCGATGGGAAGGTCGTCATGATCCCCGGAGGCAGCGGCGGGATCGGCTCCGCGCTCGCCGCAGGCGTCTGTGAGGCCGGCGCAAGGGTGTCGGTGATCGATCGCGACGGTGACGGCCTGGAACGCACCTGTAGCCGCATCCGGGAAGTGGGCTCGGAGCCGCTGGCGGTCGCGGCCGACCTCACGAACAAGGACGACGCCGATCGCGCCGTAGCCGAGACGGTCGACCACTTCGGCCGGCTCGACGTGATCATCAACGCCGTCGGCGGCGGCGCCGGCAAGGTCCTCTTCGAAGCGCAGGACTACCCGATTCCCGAGTGGGACTGGATCATGGAGCTGAACGTGCGCGCCACGGTGCTGCCCACCCAGGCGGCCGTCAAGGCCATGATCGAGCTGGGGAATGGCGGCAGGGTGATCAACATATCGTCGGTCCGCGCCAACCTCGGCATCAACGCCGGCTACTCGGCGTACGTTGCCGCCAAGGGAGCGATCAGTTCCCTCACCCGGCAATGGGCGACCGAGTGGGCGAAGCACGGAATCACCGTCAACGCCATCGCCCCGACGTTCGTCGACACCCCCCAAGTGGCCATGCTGTTGGAGGATCCCGACTTCAAGGCGAGCATCGTCAGTCGCATCCCCATTGGACGCGTCGGGGAGCCAAGCGATCTCATCGGACCGGTGCTGTTGTTCGCATCGGACGCGTCGTCATTCGTGACGGGTCAGATCCTCGGAATCGACGGCGGGCTGACGGCAACGCAATGAGACCCGAGAGAACGAGACGAGAGGCCTTTCCATGGAGAACGTAACGCCGACCATATTCACCGAGACCAAGGTCCGCGGATGCAACCCGAGCTTCGTGGTGACGTCGGATGGCGTCGTGATCATCGACACGCCGCAGCTGCCGACCAAGGCGGTCGAGATGCGGAAGCTGGCCGAATCGCACGGGCCGCTGCGCTATCTCATCAACACGGAGCACCACGTCGACCACATCTTCGGCAACTACTACTTCAAAGGCGGCCCCACGGTGGTGCATCACCAGGGCGTGTACGACAACTTCATGGTGGTCGGCCCCGAGCTCGATCCGTTCGCCTACGCGAAGGAGGCCCTGCCGACCGACGACCCGGAAGGCGAGGCGATCTTCCCCGACCGCGAGGTGTACTACGCCGATCCGAACAAGGCACAGATCGTCTTCAACGGCGACCTCACCTTGCGGGTTGGCGACCACACTTTCGAGCTGATCCACACGCCCGGCCACACCCCGGGCCAGATCGCCGTCTACGTGCCGGAAGAGCGTGCGGTCTTCACGGGGGACACGATCTTCAGTGAATGCCAGACCTGGCTCATGACGTCGAATGTGGATCAGTGGCTCGACGCGCTCGATCGAATCGGTGAGCTCGACGTCGACTTCATCATCCCCGGCCACGGACCGGTCACCACCACCGCCTATCTCGCGACCCAACGAGCCGTCTTGATGGAGTGGAAGACGGCAGTCGCCGTCGCCGTGGCCAAGGGCTGGACCCGCGAAGAGACCGTCGAACGCGTCGAATTCAAGGACCGCTACCCGGTCGACATCGGGCAGGAGTACATGATGGACTACATCAACTCCTACAACGCTGGATCCCTCTACGACAAGCTCACCGCGTAGTCGCAAGCCCCTCGCAGCGCGCACCGTTGCGTGGCGCGGTGTGGCGCCGGCACTCGTCGCGACCATCGTCGCGATGCTGCCCAACTTCCTGCTCGCAGCGCTCATCGTTCAGATCGGAGACGACACCGGGCTGACGGTGACCGGGCTGGGCGTCGTCATCGGCATCTTCTTCGCGATGGCCGCGCTCGTCTCGCCCGCGGCAGGGCGCGCTTCGGAGCGCTTGGGGTGGGCGAACGGACTGCGCGTTGCCACGCTGCTGTCCGCGGCTGCACTCGGGATGGTCGGCTGGTTTGCATCCGGCGTGCCCGTCATTGCCCTGGCCTTCGCCGCCGCCGGCATCGCCAGCTCCCTCGTGCAGACCGCCTCGAACCTCGCTGTTGCTCGATGCGTGGTGCCGCAGCGTCACGGATGGATCTTCGGGGTGAAGCATGCATGTGTGCCCGCCGCAATGTTCCTGGCAGGCTTGGCCGTGCCGACGCTCGCCTTCACCATCGGCTGGGCTTGGGCATTCCGGATTGCCGCAGTCGTGGCGCTCGTCACCGTTGCCGTGATTCCCGGGAGAGAGGGACCCTGCACGCTCACTCCCCGCCCATCCGCCGTCGACCGCTCGAAGGGGAAGCCGTCGACACCGACCTATCTCCTGATCATCCTCGCCCTGGCCGTGGGCTTCGGCATCGGTGCGGCAGATCCCCTCGGGTCGTTCTTCGTTGCCTTCTCGGTCTCGATCGGCGTGGAGGAGCAAATCGCCGGTCTGCTCCTGGCAGCGGGCGGCTTCTGCGGCATTCTTGCCAGGCTCATCGCAGGGAGAGCCATCGATCGGGTGTCCCAGGCCGACCTCGTCGTGATTGCCGTGATGATGTGCATCGGGGCCCTCGGGGTCGTGATCCTGAACCTCGGCGGGCGCGCCGGCTTGATCCTCGGCGGGCTGCTTGCGTTCACGTTTGGCTGGGGATGGTCGGGCCTGTTCACCTTCGCAGTGGTGAGGGACAACCCCGATGCCCCCGCGGCGGCATGGGGCATCCCGCAAACCGGCAAGTTCCTGGGCGCTGCGCTCGGACCGGTGATCTTCGGCATCGTCGCCGAACGAGTCTCCTTCGGTGCGGCGTACTGGCTGTCGACCGGCGCGCTGCTCCTTGGCGCCGGTCTGATGGTCTACGTTCGCAAGCAACGAAGTGTCACACCGACCGCGCAGCCCGGCCCCGGTCCTTGAGCAGCGCCACCGTCATCAACACGGCGCCCCAGGCCAAGGCGCCGCTCATGATGACCCAGGCGGCCGTGAACGACGCCTCGGCGACGAAGCCGAACACGGCAGGCCCCACCGCCGCGCCGACGTAGATGCCGGTCATCGTGATGCCGGTGGCCGCCGCCGGCGCCCCGGGGTTTCGGCGCACAACCGCGAAGGTGAACAGGCCCGACCATCCCCAGCCAAACGTGAACGCGAACAGCGATCCGACGATGATCGCTGGATCCGAGCCGGTCGCGAGGAGTCCGATGCCGGCGGCTCCCAGGGCAAGGAACGTTGCGACCGTGGCCAGGCCGCCTGCGGTCCTGCGGTCGATCAGCCATCCCATGATGACGCGCGTGAGAATGCCGAGCGCGCTCCCGGCGGCGAGCAGCACGCCGGCGGCACCCTCGCCGAAGCCCACATCGACGGCGTACGGTACGAGGAAGGTCGCGAGGGCATCCATGCCGAAGATCCCGAGTCCGGCCCCGACCGCCATCACGACGAGCAGCGACAGGGGGGAGGTACGGATACCCGGCGTCTCCTCCTCGCTCTGGCTATCGCGTTCGACTTCGTATGAGCCGGGCGTGGTCGGCACGAGGGCAGCAGCCACGATGGCAAGGGCAGCGCACATCACATACACCCACTGCCAGCCGAGTGGGATTGCGACGATGGGAAGGCCGAGTCCGGCAATGGCCGTGGCGGCCGGGATCGCGCCGTGCTTGAAGCCGTAGGCCAGGCCTTGCCGTCGGACCTTGGTGCACCGGGCGATGCCGAGATTGACCGCCGGATGGGCGAGAGCGAGGAAGAGACCTCCAACGACGGTCACGACACCCAGCATCGCCACGGAGCGACCCAGCAGCGGGGTGAGCAGCAGCGTTGCCGCCGCACCGAGGGCCGCTCCCCGCATCGCCGGTGCCCAGCCCAGCCGCTCAACGATCCGGCCGAGCCGGGGGGACGCAAGCGCCGACATGCCGAAGAAGGCTCCGACGATCAATCCGACACCCGCCTCGGCGATACCGAGTGAATCGGCCAGCTGTACGGACAGTGCACCCGGGAGGAAGCCCGGCAGAATGGCTACCGTGATGGTGAGAATCGACGCCGCGATGATCCGCAACCTGATGCCGCGTTCACCCCGCAGGGCGGGTCGAGGCATGCTGGATGCGGGCATGTGGGTTCGACCTTTCGCCCCGAGACCGGCTAATCTTCGATAATCGATGATATGCAGGTGAGGTCCGATGCGCCAACCGGAGGGGTAGCGTGCGCGCACGTTCCGCGTTGACGTCTGACCGCGCGAGGAGGGATCCATGATCGACACATCGGGCGCCGGAACGGCCCCGAACCCGAGACCCGCGTCTGGAATCCCCACCGAGGCTCGCCGAGCGATGTACTCGGCAATGTGGCGGGCGCGAGTATTCGAGAAGCGTGCCTACGACTTGTTCATGAGTGGCCTCGTCAAGGGGACGACCCACCTCGGCACCGGGCAGGAAGCGGTGGCTGCCGGCTTCTCAACCGCCATGCGCGACGACGACATGGTGTTCTGCACCTATCGAGGTCACAATCACACGCTGCTGCGCGGAGCACCGATGGCCTCGCTGATGGGCGAGCTCCTCGGGCGCGAGTCGGGTTGTTGTCGCGGCAAGGGCGGCTCGATGCATCTCACCGACGTCGAGCACCACGCCATGGGCTCGTACGCGATCGTCGGAGCCCACCTCCCCGTGGCGGCCGGCGCAGCTTGGGCATCCCAAGAGCGAGGCACCGGTCAGGTGACCGTGTGCTTCTTCGGCGATGGCACCACCAATATCGGGGCCTTTCACGAGTCGCTCAACATCGCCGCCGTGTGGGGCCTCCCGGTCGTCTACGTCTGCGAGAACAACCTCTACATGGAGTACACGCCGATCTCCTCGGTCACCGCGGTACCGAATCCGGCAGCCGATCGCGCCGCGTCCTATGGGCTCGACCGCATCATCGTCGACGGAAACGACGCCGACGCCGTGTACGAAGCGGCGCTCAGTGTCATCGACCGGGCCCGCGCCGGCGAGGGGCCCTCTCTGATCGAGGCCCAGACCTACCGACACTATGGGCATTCACGAGCCGACCCCGGCAAGTATCGGCCCGCCGGCGAGGTCGAGGAATGGATGGAGAAGGATCCGCTCGTCATCTACCGGGCGAGGTTGGAGAAGCTGGGATTCCCAGCCGCCGATCTCGATCGCATCGAGGAAGCCGCTCGTGCCGAGATCGACGCGGCCACGGAAGCGGCCAAGGTATCTGCAGAACCGGGTGAAGCGGTCCTCATGACGGACCTGTGGGCGGACGGAGGTTCATCATGGCGACGCTGACCTATCGCGAGGCAGTGGCCCGAGGCATCGCCCAGGAGATGGCGCGCGACGAGCGCGTGCTGTTGATCGGCGAGGACGTCGCCGAGGCCGGCGGTGTCTTCAAGACCACGCAGGGACTGCGCGAGCGCTTCGGGCCCCGTCGAGTTCGCGACACGCCCATCTCCGAAGAAGCGATCACCGGCATGGTCATGGGTGCCGCCATGAACGGACTCCGCCCCATCGGCGAGATCATGTTCAGCGACTTCCTCGCCACGTGTTGGGACATCGTGGCCAACCAGATCGCCAAGACCCGCTACATGACGGGCGGTCAGATCGAACTCCCCCTCGTGTTGCGCTCGGCGAACGGCGGCGGATCACGCTTCGGCGGGCAACACTCCCAGAGCGTCGAGAATTGGGCCATGGCCATCCCAGGCCTCAAGGTTGTGGCCCCGTCCACGCCGGTCGATGTGGTCGGATTGATGGCAGGGGCGATCCGCGACCCCGATCCGGTGATCTTTCTCGAGCACAAGGCATTGTTTGCCACCAAGGGCGAAGTGCCGGACGGCGAGCTCGTCGATGTGCTCGGACGCGCTACGACCGTGCGAACGGGAAGCGACGCCACCATTGTGGCTCTGGCGGCGATGGTTCCGAAGGCCGTCGAGGCCGCGGATATCCTCGCCCGTGAGGGGATCTCGGTCGACGTGATCGACCTGCGGACCCTGGTGCCACTCGACGTCACGACGGTGGCGTCCTCGGTGGCCAGGACCGGCAGGCTGTTCACGGTCGAAGAGAACCCCCGCCTATGCGGATGGGGAGCCGAGGTTGCCTCGATCGTGGCCGATGAGTGCTTCTGGGACCTCGACGGCCCCATCGTGCGCATCACCACACCACACATTCCCCTCCCGGCGGCAGATGCCATTGAAGACATGGCAATCCCATCGGCCGACCGGATCGTGGAGACCATCCGCAGCTCGATGCAGTAGCCGCCCGAAGCAGAAACGACAG
>JAHEEL010000223.1 GCA_024640745.1 Actinomycetes bacterium | reverse complement strand
CTGAGCGTCGTCGTCGACGTCGAGTCTCGTGAAGGCTCCCCAGGTTCGAACCTCGGTTCGGTCGGCGACGACTTCGGGCCGGCCCTCAGCCGTGAGGTGGTCCACGATGGTCTTCACGTCCTGAGATCGGTCGCGTCGGACGACCAGCGTTGCATCGCTCGAATCCACCACCACGACGTTGTCGAGACCGATGGCGGCGATGAAGCGGCCGTCGCTCCGCACGTAGCTGTTGCGCACGTCGAGCAGCGCAACATCGCCGACCGTCACGTTTCCGTGCTCGTCGTGATGGCCGAGCTCCCACAACGCAGCCCACGAACCAACATCGCTCCACCCGGTATGGATCGGAACGACCGCCGCCGAAGCCGTGTGCTCCATCACGGCGTAGTCGATCGAAATGGATGGTGCGGTTGCGAACGATTCCCCGTCCAGCCGGGTCACGTTTCCGTCGTGTTCCGCGCGGGCGAGCGCGCCGCGGGCACTGGCAAGGACCGCCGGAGCGTGAGCTTCCAGCTCCGCCAGGAACCGGGAGGCTCGGAACATGAACATGCCGCTGTTCCACAGATAGCGACCGCTTGCAACGTATTCCTCGGCTGTGGCCGCGTCCGGCTTCTCGCGGAATTCCTTCACGCTCCGAACACCCTCCGCCAGTCGATCGCCGAAGCGGATGTAGCCGTAGCCGGTCTCGGGGCCGGTCGGGTCGATGCCGAACGTCAGCAAATAGCCCCTGTCGGCGAAGTCGGAGGCGAGGGAGACTGCTTCGCCGAACGCATCCTCGTTGCGGATCACGTGGTCGGCCGGCATGACGAACATGATCGGATCGGATCCGTCCGCCGCGAGGAGGAGAGCCGCCGCTGCGGTTGCCGGTGCGGTATTGCGGGCGATCGGTTCGAGCAGGAGTGATGAGTCGGTGCGGCGGAACTTGGCCAGCTCCCGCTGCACTCCTGCTCGCTGGTCTTCGTTGCAGACGATGAGCGGCGGTCCGGCGGCCGGTAGCGCATCCGTGCGCTGGATCGTCGTGAGGAACATCGTGCGTTCGTCGACCAGCGGCAGGAGCTGTTTGGGGCTGCGGCTGCGCGAAGCGGGCCACAGGCGGCTGCCGGCGCCGCCGGATAGGACGACGGGGATGATTGGACGGTCGTTCATCGGGGCCAATGTATCGGCTGCGGCGACTCGCGCCAACCCGAGCCCTAGGTCGGAATGCGCCACTCGCCGCCCGGAACCTCGACGGGCTCCGTCAGGTGGCCGACATCGACGCGCGCAGCCCCCGTTCCGAAGAACGTCAAACGATCACCCGGTTCGATGACGGTGTTGCCGTGGGGGATCAGCACACTTGTGTCTCTTCGGACCGAGACCAGGATGGCACCGTCCGGCCACGGCACGTCCCGTACCCGCTTGGCGGCGACCGGAGATGCCCGCATGATGGTGATCTCGAAGAACGTTGTTCCCGGCTGCGCCCGAAGACGAACTCGTTCCCGGTACAGCTCGCGGCCGGTCGCGGTGCCGAGGGCGTGGTGATAGGCGCGGACGACCGATTCCCGCCGGAACATCCCGACGACGCGCGTCGGATCTGTGTCGTCGACCACGGGGAGTCGACCGAGGCCGAACGACGCCATGCGGGCGAGCGCTGCGGAGACCGGAAGCTCGGGGGTGACGGTGATGGGATTGCGCGTCATGACTTCACCCACCGTCACGTGAGCGCTCGGCACCTCCACGTGCTCGACGTCCCCGATGCTGATCACGCCGACCAAGCGGTCGTTCGCGATGACCGGGAGCCCGTGATGGTGATGCTGGTCGAACAGCTCGGCGACTTCGGGGATGGTCATGGACGGGGTAGCGAACTCGTCGAGGATCGTCATCACGTCGGCGACGCGTACCGTGTCGAGGAGGTCGATGTCCTGCGTCGTGGGGAGGTGAATTCCGGCCCGGGTGAGTGCGATCGTGTAGGCCGAGTCGGTATGCAGGCGCTCTCCGAGGAACGTTGCGAGCGCTGCGCCGAGCATGAGCGGGAGGACGAGCCCATAGTCGCCGGTGACCTCGAACACGATGATCACCGATGTCAGCGGTGCTCGCGCCACGGCGGCGAAGGTGGCGGCCATGCCGACCACGGCGAAGGCACCCGGGTCGATCTCCGAGAACGACCAAAGCGGATCCACGAGGTTGGCAAAGCCTGCCCCGACGGATCCGCCGATGAACAGCGCTGCCATGAACGTGCCGACCGAACCTCCCCCGGCTCGGGTCAACGATGTTGCAACGATCTTCGCTCCGGCGAGGATGAAGAGTGACCACCAGATGAGTTCTGTGTTGCTCGTTGCGGAGAGCAGGTCGGAGAGATACTCCTGCCCGGTGCCCAGCGCTTCCGGTTCGGCAAGACCGATCGCGGCAATGCCGAGACCCGCTCCAAGCGGGATGAGCCACCCCGGAAGTCGCTCGCTGAGGCGGAATCCGCTGGTCACTGCCAGCACGCGAAGGAACAGCACGCCGAACAACACCGCGACGAGCGCGAGCAATGCGTAGAGGATCAGCTGGGCCGGATCGTCGAGTTCGTGGGCCGGGGACGTCAAGATCTGCTCGTCGCCGACCAGCGTCTGGGCGGTCACGGCGGCGATGACGGAGGTGATGACGATCGCGTTGAGATGGCGAACGGAGAAGCTGCGGAGCACTACCTCCATCGCGAAGAGCATGCCGGCGATGGGTGCATTGAACGAGGCGCCGATTCCGGCGCCTGCTCCTGCCGCGACGAGGCTCTTGACGTGATCTTGGCCGAAGCCCGTGTACCGGGAGAACGACGACCCGATCGCTCCGCCGATCAGGGCGATTGGACCCTCGCGACCACCTGACCCGCCGGCTCCGAGCGTCACCGCCGTGGCGGCGATCTTGGCCGGGATCAGTCGCGTCGGCAGATATCCACCATGGAGACCGACGGCGAGCATGGTCTCGGTGACGCCGCCGCTCGACACCCCGGGGCCGAAGCGACCGTCGAGGGTCCAGGCGATGAGGAGCGCCAGCGGAATGGCGAGCAGGACAAACCACTTTCCCCATCCGAGGAAGCCGTCCAGTGCGCCGAAGGCCTCCCGAGCGAGCGCGATCGCCCAGACCAACACCGCGGCGCCGAGGCCGACAAGGATGCCGAGCACGAGCGCCGCAATCAGAAACGCCGCCGTTCCTCGCCGCGCGAGGAAGTTCGAGATCCAAGTCCGGAATGCGGCCATGGCTGAA
>JAHEEL010000058.1 GCA_024640745.1 Actinomycetes bacterium | reverse complement strand
GGGCCATCGTGATTCCCAACGATGAGCTCTCGTGGACGTTCTCGCCGACCGGTGGACCGGGCGGACAGCACGCAAACCGGTCCAACACGCGCGTGGAACTGCGATTCGACGTGGCAGCGTCGCGCGCGTTCGACGAGCCATCGCGAAGCCGGCTGCTTGCCAAACTCGGCGGCCGGTGCGAGATCGTGGTGGTGGTCGATGAGAGCCGGTCGCAGTGGCGCAATCGCCAGATCGCGCGTCGGCGCCTTGTCGAGATCCTCGATGACGCGCTGCGGCCCGATCCGCCGAAGCGGAGACCGACGAAGCCGAGCCGGTCGGCCCGCCGGCGACGGGTCGAGGGGAAGCGGGCGAGATCGCGCACGAAGGCGCTGCGAAGGTCGCCGCAGGTCGACGACTAGTCGGACGCGAGCCCTCTCGTATGGCCGAGGTAGCCATCTGGAGAGAGCACAAGCGGTAGGCTCCGCGGCCATGACAGGATCCATGCGGCGTCGCCGACCGGGCGAGTGCAGATGACGTCCGTACTTGCGCGCCTGCGCTCGCTCGGCGGAACCGATCGCGGGGGTCTCGGTACGTTCATCGGCGTCTTCACCCCTTCGATTCTGACCATCCTCGGCGTGATCCTCTACCTGCGTGCCGGGTGGGTGGTGGGCAACGTGGGGCTTGTTGGGGCCTTGGCGATCGTCGTCCTGGCGAACCTGATCACGCTGGCGACGGCGCTGTCCGTGTCGTCCGTGGCGACGAACATGGAGGTTGGTCCGGGGGGCGCCTACTACATCATCTCGCGCAGCCTCGGCGTCGAGATCGGCGCGGCGATCGGTCTCCCGCTCTTCCTGGCGCAGGCGTTCTCGATCACGCTCTACGCATACGGTCTTGCTGAGTCGCTGCAGTTCGTGTGGCCCGACCTGCCCCAGATGCCGGTAGCCGCCGTCACGGTCGTGCTGGTTGCGTTGCTCGCTGCCCGCGGGGCGGGCGTGGCCCTTCGACTGCAGATTCCCATCATGGCGGCGATTGGTCTCTCGTTGAGCGTGCTGTTCGTGGGTGTCGTGCGGTCGATGCCCACGAGCGTCGAACTTGCTTCGCGCGTCGACGACCCGGTCGCGTTCTGGGCGGTGTTCGCCGTGTTCTTCCCCGCGGTGACCGGGATCATGGCCGGGATCTCGCTCTCCGGCGATCTGAAGAACCCGACGCGGTCGATCCCGCGGGGCACGCTCGCTGCGGTCCTTGTCGGATTTGCGATCTACTTGGCCGTCACGATCGGACTCGCGCTGGCGGCATCGCCGCAAGAGCTCGTGGACGACGCGCTCATCTGGTTCACGATCGCGGGCGGCGTTGCGTTCTTGATCTTCCCGGGCCTATGGGGAGCGATCTTCTCGTCGGCGGTCGGAAGCGTTCTCGGCGCGCCCCGGACACTCGAGGCGTTGGTGAACGACCGAATCTTGCCCGGCCGGTTCGCAGCGAGGATCGGCACGATCCAAGGTCCCGGCGTTCCACTGCTGATCACGACCACCATCGCGTTTCTCGCCGTTGGGCTCGGCGGACTCAACGCGGTTGCACCGATCCTCACGATGTTCTTCCTCACCACGTACGGGATGGTGAACCTCGTCGCGGGGCTCGAGCGGTTGAGCGGAGACCCGTCGTTCCGGCCCACCATGAAGGTGCACTGGGCGATCTCGCTCGGGGGCGCCGCCGCCTGCTTCTGGGCGATGTTCCTCATCAGTCCGATCGCCTCTGTCTTCGCGCTCGTTGTCGAGCTCGGGATCTATCTGCTCATCCGGAGGCGGGCACTGACCGCCCGCTGGGGAGACGTGCGGCGGAGCGCCCTGGTGTCGTTCGTGCGATCGACGGTGCTCCAGCTTCGTCGTCTCCCTGAGGAGCCGAGGAACTGGCGCCCGAACGTCCTCATGTTCACCACCGATCCGGAGCGTGACCTGCAAACCGCCCGGTTTGCCAATTGGCTGGTGCAGGATCGCGGGATCCTCACCGTCAACCAGCTGGTCGAGGGATCGATCGCCGAAAACGCGGCCGCAATACCGGATGCGGTGCGAGACCTCAACCAGGCGCTCGAGCATGCCGGTCTCACCGGGTTCGGGGAGGTTGAGATCGTACAAGACCTCGGCCGCGGGATCGTATCCGTTGCACAGTCGAATGGCATCGCGGGGATTGCGTCGAACACGGTCCTGTTCGGCTGGCGCGAACGGCGCGACGAAATGGCGACCGTGCTGCGAGCGATCGAGGATTTGTCGCTGCTGCAGAAGTCGAGTGTGGTCTGCCGTCCCGTACCGCAGCGGCTGGCACCGACCGGCCGGTCGATCGACGTCTGGTGGGGGGGACTCCAGCAGAACGGTGATCTGCTCGTGCTGTTCGCCCATCTGCTGTCTCTCGATTCCGGGTGGCGCGACGCAACGATCAGCATCAAATCGATCGGGACGACCGAGATGATGGCTGAGCGGACGGAGCGAACCCTCGAAGAGATGATCAGCGCGGCGCGCATCGGAGCGACCTATGAGGTGATTCGGAAGCCTGAGGGTCAGACCATTCATGAGATCATCCACGACCGCTCCAAGGACGCGGATGTGGTGTTCCTCGGCCTGAAAGCGATCGAACCCGACGAGGCGGAAGCCCAGGTCGAGCGCCTCCTCAAGCAGATGGCCGGCCTGCAGACGGTGTTGCTGGTCCGCAACTCGGGCCCGTTCCGCGGCCAGCTGCTCGGCGTCGAACCCGGCACGGCGAGCCGGGCGTAGCGCCGTCCGTCCGTCCGATCGATCGGTTGGTCCTGCGGCCTCCGGCTGGCGGGATCCCGGCCGGCCGCCGATCCACCGGAGCGGCCCCGGTCGTTGAGGAAGACCCGCGAAACGCCGCAGGATCGCTCGCGAACGCCACGCCGGGCGTTCGGAGTGCAGCTCCCTATCATCGACGCCTATGCACTACGACCTCACGACGCTGCCGAACGGGCTGCGCATCATCTCGCAGGACATGCCCTCCCTTCGGTCGCTCTCGATCGGGGCGTGGGTCGACACCGGGAGCCGCGACGAGGTTCCCGCCGAAGCCGGAGCCAGCCACTTCCTCGAACACCTCCTGTTCAAAGGGTCCGCGCAGTGGTCGGCGCGTCGTATCAGCGAGGCGTTCGACGCGATCGGGGCGCGCCACAACGCCTTCACCTCGAAGGAGTACACGTGCTACTGGGCGCGGCTTCGTGATGCAGACCTTCCGCTGGGTGTGGAGATCTTGGGCGAGATGATTCAGCGCCCGGCCTTCCGCCAGGAGGAGATCGACAACGAGCGGGGCGTGGTGCTCGAAGAGATCAACATGAACGAGGATGACCCGACCGACGTTGCCCACGAGCAATTCGTCACGGCCCTGTGGTCCGGCCATCCGCTCTCCCCGCCGATCCTCGGCACCCCCGATTCGATCACGACTATGAGCCGCGACACGATCCATGGGTATTGGGCCCGTCGCTACTCGCCCGAATCCACGGTGATTGCGGCGGCCGGCAGGATCGACCACGGCCGGCTCGTCGACATCGTCGGGGCCTCATTTGCAGGATGGGAAGGCGGCGACGTCGGACGGGCGCTCTCGGCACCGGATCCCAACGCGGGCGTCTCGGTGCGGCACCGCGACACGGAGCAAGCCCACCTGATCCTCGGCGGTCCCAGCATCATGCGCAACGATGATCGCCGCTACGCCCTGATCGTTGCCGATCATGTGCTGGGCGGCGGTATGTCCAGCCGACTCTTTCGGGAGATCCGCGAGTTGCGGGGCCTCGCCTACGCGGTTCACGCGTTTCGGATGCCGTTTGCGGACGCAGGGGCCAATGCGGTCTACGTCGGAACCACACCGAACCAGACGAACGAAGTCCTCAAGTTGGTGCGCGGCGAGATGGACAAGCTGATGGAGTCCGGCGTCACGGATGAGGAGCTCGTGCGGGCCAAGGGTCACGTGCAAGGCTCGCTGGCGATCTCACTCGAGGATGCCGACGGGCGAATGAACCGTCTCGGCCGGAACGAGATCACTGGCCTCGAGCACGTGTCGGTCGACGAGATCGTCGCGAGAGTGGATGCCGTCTCAACCGCCGATGTGATCGAAGTCGCCCGCGCCGCGTACGCGGGGCCATACGTCATCGGGGCAACGGGACCGTTCGAAGACGCAGATCTGGAGGAGTTCGTCCGATGATCGTCGCCGTGTCTGGTGCGGGTGGCCGGATGGGCAGTCTGGTCGCGGTGACCGTCGCCGCGGTTCAGGATCTCGAGCTCGGGCCGCTCTACGACCCGATCAGCGCCGGCGCCACCGTGGCGGGGAAGGCGGTCGGCAACGATCCGCATGCGCTGGCCGATGCCGACGTGGTCGTCGAATTCACCAAACCCGACGTGGTCATGGGCAATCTTTCGAGCTGGCGGGAACTGGGACTCCATGCCGTGGTCGGTACGTCGGGATTCGACGCGCACCGCCTCGAGGAGCTACGCGAACGGTGGGGGAGCGGCCCGCCGAACTGCCTCGTCGTTCCGAACTTCTCGATTGGAGCCGTGATCATGATGCGCCTCGCGGAGATCGCGGCACCGCACTTCGCCGCTGCGGAGATCATCGAGCTTCACCACGACGGCAAGGCGGATGCTCCCTCCGGCACGGCCATGGCGACGGCGGAGCGGATCGCAGCGGTGGCCGAGCAGCGGCGGGCGGTCGAATCCATCGAGCTGGTGCCGGGCGCACGCGGGGCGGAGGTCTCGGGTGTTGCGATCCACGCGGTGCGGCTCCCCGGTCTCGTGGCCCATCAGCAGGTGCTGTTCGGAGGGACCGGCGAGACGCTGGAGATTCGACACGACACCACCGACCGCACCGCATTCATGCCGGGCGTCCTGGCAGCCGTCACGGCGGTTGGGGGTCTCACGGAACCGGTGACCGTCGGCCTGGACGCCGTGCTGGGAATCTGATCGGGACGGTCGGCGCGAGGCGCCAGACGTGAGACGCTAGACCAGAGACAACCGACGCCAGGCGGTCTCGTGTCTCGTGTCTGGGGTCTTCGCTAGAACAACGCGCTGGCGAGTTGTCTGCGGTAGGTGGCGGTGAGGGGGTGATCGTCGCCGAGGACGCCGAAGATGTCGATCATCGCCGTTCGTGCCTCCTCCTTGCGCGGTCCCTTGTCGCGCACCACGGAGAGCAGGCGGTCCAACGCCGGTTCGTATTCTGCGCGGGCCGCCAGCGCCTTCGCGAGTTCGATCCGCACTTCCTCGTTACCCGGTTCGGCGGCGAGCCGTTGCTCGAGATCGGCAAGGTCGTGACCGCTCGAGGCCTTCAGACGCGCGGCCGACTGCAGTCGATCGACCTCGGCGTCGGGGGCCAGCTTGCCAAGGACGATGAGCGCTTCGTCCGTCTCACCGCGATCGATGAGGAGCGACGCGAGGCTCGTCCCCGCCTCGGAGTGGTCGGGTTTCTGGTCGAGCACCTGGCGCAGGATGTGCTCGGCGGTGGCACCGTCGTCGGAGAGCTGAGCCGTGCGTGCCTGGTCGACCATGAGGTCGAGTTGGGTTGGCAGGATGCCTTCGATCCATGCCCGCACCGCCGCCTCCGGCTGCACGCCGGTGAACGAGTCGACGACCGCACCGTCTCGAAACGCCACGACCATCGGAATCCCCTGGACTCCGTACTGCATCGCGAGTTCCTGGTTGGCATCGACGTCGACCTTGACCAAGTCGAAGGCGCCGCTCGCGTCGGCTGCCACCTGCTCGAGGACCGGGCCGAGGATTCGGCACGGCTGGCACCACTCGGCCCAGAAGTCGACAACGACGGGCACCTCGCGGCTCCGTTGCAGGACCTCCTGAGGGAAGTTCGCGGTGTCGACGTCCTTCACGAAATCGCTGGGAGTGGTCATAGAGCCAAGAATACCGGGGGGTCTCCTGCTACCGTCGGGGCTATGGAGAGCAGACCCGAAGCACCATTTGGCCAGGTCCTCACGGCCGTCATCACACCGTTCGGTGACGACGGATCGATCGACTACGGAACGTTCTGGAGGTTGACCCGGCACCTTGCCGACCACGGCTCGGATGGCATTGTCGTCGGCGGTACGACCGGCGAGTCTCCGACCCTCTCCAAAGTGGAGAAGGTTGCCCTCTACAAGGCGGCGGTGGACGCGGCCGGCGATCGTATGTCGGTGGTGGCAGGTGTCGGCACGTACGACACGCGTGAATCGGTCGACCTCGCTCAGCGAGCCGCCGAATCGGGCGTCGACGGCGTCATGGCGGTCACGCCGTACTATTCGAAGCCACCACAAGAGGGCCTTGTTCGTCACTTCACGGCGATCGCGGACGCAACCGACGTGCGTGTCCTCCTCTACAACATTCCGGGCCGCACCTGCCGGATCATCGAGATCGACACGCTCGTGCGCCTCGCCGAGCATCCCCACATCGTTGCGGTGAAGGACGCCGTCGATGACCTCGACTACACGCGGCGCGAGATCGACGCCCTCCCCAATGGCTTTGCGGTGTATTCGGGATCGGATGCGATGACGCGTGAGATCGTTCGCATCGGTGGTGTGGGCGTGGTGTCGGTGGCGGCGCACCTGGCGGGCGACACCGTCAAGGCCATGGTGGACGCGGCCGTGCGTGGTGACGATGATGAGGCGGACCGCCTCAACGGCGTGCTCGGTCCACTGGTCGACGCGCTCTTCCTCGAGCCGAATCCGATGCCGCTCAAAGCCGGTCTCGACCTCGCGTGGGATCCGGTCGGCGACCCGAGGTTGCCGCTCATCCCCGCATCCGACGATACGAGAGCAGCGCTCGAGCGCGCACTCCAGGCGTTGAGCGGCGCATGAGCGTTCGCGTCGCCTTCCACGGCGGCCTCGGAGAAATCGGACGGAACTGCGCGACCATTGAGATCGACGGACGAATCGCGATGATCGACGCCGGCCTCATGTTTCCCGAAGAGGACATGCTGGGCGTTGACCTCGTGCTCCCCGACTTCTCGTCGGTCGTCGATCGCGACGGCGCGCTGTCCTTCGTGGCGCTGACCCACGGCCACGAAGACCACATCGGTTCGTTGGGCTACCTCCTTCGCTCGGCTGATGTCCCCGTGTACGGAACTGCTTTGACGATCGAGCTCGCCCGATCACGAGTTGCCGAGCTGGGGGTCGAAGCCGACTTCCGGGTCGTGGAGACGGGGACCTGGGTGGAGCACGACCGATTCCGGTTCGCCTTCATCCCGGTGACGCATTCGGTGCCCGACGCCACCGGCATCGCCTTCGAGACTCCGGAAGGGGTGATCGTCCACACCGGCGATTTCAAGCTCGACCCGACACCGATCGACGGGCGGACGACCGACCTGCAGAGTTTCGCCGGATTCGGACGTCGCGGTGTGCGCCTCCTCCTGGCCGACTCGACGAACGCCGAAGTTCCCGGTGTTGTCGATTCCGAGAAGAGTGTTGGGGTGCGCATCGCGGAACTGGTCCACGAGGCAGACGGACGGGTCCTGATCGCCTGTTTCGCGAGTCACCTCCACCGCGTACAGCAGGCCATCGACGCAGCGGTGGCCGACGGGCGCAAGTTCGCGTTCCTCGGTCGGTCCATGCTTCGGATCAGCGAGCTTGCGGGGGGGATCGACGTCTTGAAGATCCCGGAAGACAGCCTCGTCGACCTCGCCGAGTTGCTCGAGCTCCCACCCGATCAGACGGCCGTCATCTCCACCGGCAGCCAGGGAGAGCCGTTTGCCGCCCTTTCGCTGATGGCCGCGGGAGAGCATCGCTCGATCACCCTCGATCCCACCGACACGGTGATCATCTCGGCAACGCCGATCCCCGGCAACGAGAAGCGAGTCTCTCGCGTGATCAACAACCTCTCGCGGGTCGGGGTGCAGGTCCATCACGGCCGCAACACGCACGTTCACGTATCGGGGCACGCGGCCGCCGAGGAGCTCAAGGTGCTCTACAACGTGGTGAAGCCCGAAGCGGTCGTGCCCGTGCACGGCGAGCACCGGCACCTCCTGGCGAACGCCGAGATCGCTCGCTCCGTGGGTGTGCCGGAGGTCGTCGTCTGTGAGGACGGCGATGTGGTCGTTCTGGAAGACGGCGCGCTGCAAGTCGACGTCGGCGCCGTCTCGGCCGGGTACGTCTACGTCGATGGCCTCGAGGTCGGTGAAGACGAGGGGGTTCTGCGTGATCGCCGGCACCTCGCCGACGACGGGGTGATCCTGGTCACCGTTGGCGTCGACGCGCGTAAGGGCGACATCGTGTTCGGCCCCGACGTCGACAGCCACGGCGTCACCGGCGATTCCGAGGAGTTGCACAACGCGGTTCAGGTCCGGGTGGAACAGGGGATCGAGACCCTCGATCGACCGATCGACCCTGATGCGCTACGGCGCCGCGTTCGCAACTCGGCGAGGAAGGCCGTGCAGTCGCACATAAAGCGACGTCCGGTCGTGTTCCCGGTCGTAATCGAAGTCTGACCGGCGGCTCGGGATCAGTCGGAACAGGCGGCGAAGCGGGCGTAGAACTGGAAGAAGCCCTCGTACACTCGGCCGGTGTTCACGACGGTGCCACTACCCGGGAGCCACGGGAGATGGCCCGGTGGGGCAGCGATGTCGTAAACCAGTCCGTCCTCCTCGATCCATTCCCGACCGTCGACCCATCCTACGGATCGGCCGAACGCTCTCCACGTGTCGGCGGGGGGCAATTCGGCGCTGCGGGCGTCGGAGAGGGCGTGCGCCTGCGCGGCGAACCCGAAGCGGCCACCTGAAGCGTCGGCCCACGCCGCGTCGATCGAGCGCAGGAGATCACACTCCACGCGTGCCGCCTCGTCGGCGTCGAGCCCGACGTAGCCGCCCGTGTCGGCCCCGGCTATCAGCAGGCGCCGCGTCTCGAGATCGGCCGCTTTCCATTCGCCCGCTGCGAGCAGAGCCCGCAGTGGTGAGATCGGATCGCTCATGCCAGAGAGGATAGGGGACCGGCCGACGCGAGTCGCCGGATCGTTCCTGCGTGACCATGGGAAGCCGGTCGTCACCCATGAAGCGGGCACGGGAAGAATCACATCGATGTAACTCTTCGCGCGGGCGATCGCGCTGAGGGTGGTTCCCCTGAGCCGCCGTGTGCGGTATCGTTCTTGCGATGGCATCGCGGTCGAAGCGCCGCGGGGCTTCGGGGCGGAGCAAAGCGACCCCGGGAAAAGAGAAGCGGGTCCCCATTTGGGCCAGGATCGTCCGCACGCTGAGGACGGGCCGGGAGTGGGTTCAGGAACGACTCGAACGTCAGAGTGACGACGTGTGGGGTGTTGTTCTCCTTGTGCTGGCCGCGCTCGTCGCCCTTTCCTTCTTCGGGCTGTCCGGTCCGATCGGCGCAAACGTCTCGGGCGTGCTGCGCTTCCTCTTCGGCGTGTGGGCGTTTGCCGTTCCGGTGGTCCTCGTGGCGATCGGCCTCTCATTCATCGGCGTCTTCTTCGCCGAGGACCGCGGCCGGCTCGTTGCCGGGGTCGCCGCCGTCTTCCTGGCGTCCCTCGCGCTCTTCCACCTCATGACCGGGTCGATGGCGCTCGCAGGAAACGTGGATCAGGTCAAAGAGAGCGGCGGCGCCGTCGGCGCCCTGGCGGCATTCCCGATGCGTCGCACGATTGGATTCTGGGGAGCATTCCTGGTGCTGATCGCCGCCGTCGGCATCGGTACGCTCGTCCTCACTCGAGCGACGGTTCGCGACTTGGCCGCCACCCTTGGAGGGTTTGGCAGGAGCTTCCGGTCACTGATCGGCTTTGAACCCGACGACGCGCCGCAGCCGATCATCCACGTCAGCGGTCCGCCCGAGATCCACGAGCCCGCCGAGGCGCCGGCACCCACGGCACCACCGGCCGGTCCGAAAGCATCGAAGAAAGCACCGAAGAACCCGAAACCGAAGCGCATGGCGCCGAGGAGCGTCTCCGTCGACGGCTACGAGCTACCGCCGCTCGACCTGCTCGACTCGTCGACCGCCGAAGGACCCAACCGGGGCGGCCTGGAACAGACGGCGGCAGAGCTCCAGGACGCCCTGAGCCAGCACGGCGTGGACGCCAGGCTCACTCGCATCGTCCCCGGCCCAACGGTTACGAGGTATGAGATCGAGCTCGCCCCCGGCGTGAAGGTGTCGCGCGTCACGAACCTCTCCCACGACATCGCCTATGCCCTTGCGTCCCCGGATGTTCGGATCCTGGCTCCGATACCGGGTAAGAGCGCGATCGGGATCGAGGTCCCGAACCGGCATCGCCAGGTGGTGACGCTCGGCGACATCCTGGCGAGCGCCGATGCCGGCGCCGATGCCGATCCGATGCTCGTTGCCCTCGGAAAGGACGTGAGTGGACGGGCACGGCTGCTGCGCCTCACCGAGCTGCCGCACGTGCTGATCGCGGGTGCAACCGGGGCGGGCAAGTCGTCCTGTATCAACGCGCTCCTCACATCGATGCTCATGCGGTCTCGGCCGGACGAGGTGAGGATGATCCTCGTCGATCCGAAACGGGTCGAGCTCGGGCAGTACAACGACGTGCCGCATCTCTTGACTCGCGTCATCACGAACCCCAAGAGGGCCGCCGACGCCCTCCAGTGGGCGGTCGCCGAGATGGACCGGCGCTACGACTTGCTGGCCGACGCCGGCGTACGCGACATCGAGTCATACCGTGAGAAGTACGACGCTGGCGGGCTCGAGGAGGACATGTTCGATCGCTTCCCGTTCATCGTGATCGTCGTCGACGAGCTGAACGATCTGATGATGGTGGCTGGACGTGTGGTCGAGGATTCGATCGTGCGGATCGCGCAAATGGCGCGCGCGGTTGGAATCCATCTGGTCCTTGCGACGCAGCGACCGTCGGTCAACGTGATCACCGGGGTCATCAAGGCGAATGTCCCATCGCGGCTCGCTTTCTCGGTTGCATCGCAGACCGACTCGCGGGTGATCATCGACCAGGGCGGGGCCGAGAAGCTGGTCGGCCTTGGAGACATGCTCGTGGTGACCGCGAGAGAGCCCAAGCCCGAGCGGATCCAGGGCGCGTGGGTTTCGGAGGCAGAGATCCACCGTGTTGTCGACTTCGTGCGGGAGCAGCAGAACGCCAAGTACCGGGATGCCGAGGTGTTCGAAGTCGCAGAGAACACCGCAGAGGCCGACGAGGAGTTCGAAGGGGAAGATCCGGTGATCATTCGCCAAGCGATCGAGCTCGTCGTGCGCAGCCAGCTGGGGTCGACGTCGATGCTTCAGCGCAAGTTGCGCATCGGGTTTGCCCGCGCCGGGCGGGTCATGGACATCCTCGAGAACCGAGGCATCGTCGGACCATCCGAAGGATCCAAGGCCCGATCCGTGCTGGTCACCGAAGAGGAGCTCGGAGCGCTCATCGGCTAGCGGGTCGGCTGCGCCGGCCGCCGAACGCCGTACTCGCGACCGATCCGCGGCGCTCTCCCGTGACGTGATCACGACCGGTGCACGACTCCGATTCCTCGCGTACGCTGAACCCGATGGCCCGCGCACGACTCGACCATTTCAACGCGACCGGCGGTCGA
>JAHEEL010000057.1 GCA_024640745.1 Actinomycetes bacterium | reverse complement strand
GACCCGACCGCCGCCGACGACGATCGCGCGGTCGATGCGTTCCGTGGAAACCCCCATCAGCCGTCGAGCACGGTCGACGTTGTCACCGGCAACCACCAACAGGATCTTGTCGAAGGGCTCAATCACCGTCGATCCTCGGCCAACGAGCGTCTGCTCGTCTCGCACGATCGAGGCAATCACACAGTCCCAGCCCCTCAGCGAACGGCGCATGTCGGCAAGCGACACACCGACGAGCCCCGAATCCGGCGGAACGTTCCCGCCGAGGACGACCGCCGCGCCCTCCTCGAATCGGAAGTAGTCGCTCAGGCCGGGGTTTGCGATGAGTGCGACCAGCTTCTCCGCAAGCGTCGCCCGCGGATCGATGATCGCCTCGATCCCCGATCCGAGCACGACATCCCGCAGCTCGGCGTTCTCGATTCTGGCAACGGTCCGGTTGCACCCAAGGGACCGTGCGGATTGGCACGCGAGCACATTGGCACCGTCGTTGTCGGAAACGGCAAAGAGGATGTCGGCTCGTTCGACGCCGGCTCTCCGAAGCACACTGGGGCTGGCACCGTTTCCCTCGACGATGTGCGCATCGAGGCGCTCCCGGAGCACGGCAACCCGTTCGGGGTTGGCCTCGACGACGGCCACATCCTCGCCTTCAGCGACGAGTCGCTCTGCGAGGTGTGATCCGTCTGCACCGCCCCCAACAATCACGAACCGCACTGTCGCTCCTGACGTCCTGCGAGCAAGAGGCTAGCGGTGCAGTCAGGTCGCGGGATGTGCATCATTGCGGACTCGGTTGACGCGATTCCGCCACGTGATCGCGGCTGCAACGCCGGCGGCGAGCCCCATCGCTCCACCGAGAACAAGCGCGGTGATCGCCCGATCGGCGGCGTACGGCAGGACCGTCGGGAGGATCGGACGGGTGAGCACCTCAGCGCGGAGGATCCCCCACGCGCTGAGCGCCACGGAGCCGATGAAGACAAGCCGCTCGGCGGCGCGCGGCGATGTCCTCACTTGGATCGCCGCGAACACGGCGAGACCAACGACAACCGGCGGGCCGACCAATTCGATTCCGTAGGTTCGACCCTCAGGCGGCTGGGACGCGATCGCTGCAAGACCGGCGAAGAAGGCGAGGGTTCCAAGCGCGAGGAGTACCCCGGCCTGTGAACGCGGGCGCGCGCGAAATGCGATGACTGCGACGGTCAGCAAGGTGAACACCGCAACGGCGAACCACTGCACCCCGCCGCCGGACGGGATCCAGGTGAGAGTTCCGACGATGCTTCCCGGTTCACCGTCGACCTTCAGCGGTAGCACCCAGTCGAAGATCGGGACCGTCGCGTCCACGCCGCTCTCGAGCACCGCGGCGGGGAGGGCTGGGCTCATCCAGTGCGTTCGATGATCGTGCCAGCTGTACGTGCCGTCGACCGAAACGGTCTCCCATCTGGGTTCTGCTCGAGCATCGGCAGCGCCCGGTAGCTCCACGTTCGCGTAGCGGTCGTCGTTGAGGTAGGTCGCCGGCGATCGCTGATTCACCGACACTTGGCCGTTGGGAAGGAAGCGTATGTAGTCCTCGCCTTCGTAGCCGAGCACAACGAGGGTCATCCCGGCGATAGCGCTGAGCCGTACGAACGCGTCGCCACCGACGATTTCGACGTGATCCACCCCGGGACTCTCCACGCCGACGACCTCGGAGCGGTAGTTCGTTGGAGTGGCCGGATCCGCGAGCGCAGGGGCCGCACCGAGGACGACAAGAGAGACAGCGATCAGGAGTAGTACAACGAGCCGGCGACCAGAGGACTTCATCGGACCACGATCGTGACTTCACCCGAGGGGTGCAGTGTGCAGACACCCTCGATGATTCCGGACGAGGAGAACGTCTGCTCGATCCGCTGGCCCGGTCCAACGACGTACGGCCCGACCTGGTGTGACTCCGCATCCTCGTTCGTGATGACGATCCGATCGCCAACGCCGACCTCCAATCGGCGCGGGAAGAGCACGATCTCATCCCCGGCATCGATCTGAGTTTGCGTCCCGGAAGGCACAACGATCTCGATCGTCTGCGCGGCCGCAGCCCGGGGCGCGAGCTGCATCGCGACCAAGGCTGCGAGACAAAGCACGGCGAGAACTCCAGTGAGCCAGAGCGCAGTCGGGCGGTCGTTCGTAGTCGCACCGGTGCTCATCGCAGTTCCAGAACCATGTCGACGATCTCCGATCGCTCTTCCCCGATCTCCGCCGCTACGCGGAACGTCCACGGCCCCGAGAGCGGGAAGTCTGCATGGTACGAGAGGAAGTGGTTTGGCCCGGCGCGTACCACGCGAAGCTCCAGGGGCCCGACGTCCCATTCTTCGTGTTCGGCGGCGAGTGTCGTCGAGCCGAGCGCCGCCCCGGCGCCCGAAACGTCGAATCCGTACAGGTGCAACTCGTTGCTGCCCCGTTGCGCCGGATCGAGCGACAGCTCCAGTAGCAGGTCTCCCGATTGGGCCGCGGCGCTCGCGCCGGAGGCCTGCACCGTCTGGACGATCGGCACGGCAAGCACGATGCCGGTGACAAGAGCCGCGAGTACGCCGATTGGCCGGCCCGTCTCGATGAAGATCCACAAGGCTGCACCGACCGCGAAGACGCCGACGAGAAGCGGCCACGGCATTCGCAGGAGCCATCCCATGGCAACCGATACCCAGAGCGAAGCCGCCACGGCGATCACCACGCCGATGATCGCCGGCCCCCGATTGCCCGCCGACCGAGCGAGGACGATGACAAACGGGATACAGCCCGTGGCCAGCGCGGCTGCGAGCCAGGCGCGACCGGGAACCGAGGCAAGTGTTGCCGGGAGCACAGCAACGTTGAACACGTCGGCGGGTGCCGCGTCGGACGGCACGCCGTACGTGGCGGCACCCACAACTCCTCCGGACGCCACCAACACGGCTCCGATGCCGACGAGACGCCTCGCCGAAGCCGAGCGTGGCCGAAGGATCCACTGCATCGCACCGACGAGCAGGGCAAGCGCGCCGCCGGCGGCAACGATCCCGGCCACGACCCGGAGTCCGCCGAGCGCACCGCTGGCTCCGGCAACGTCACGCTCGACCGCAATGGTGCCGCTACCCCGCGGGTCAACGACGAAGATGTATGCCCCCGAAAGCGGTTCTTGCAGGGCGGTGGTGCCTTTCCAATCGACGAGGTAGGTGCCCGCACCGTCCGCCTCGACTGCAGCCACTGCCAGCGAATCCTGGATCGTCGCCTCCGAGGTCGAGAGAAGCTGGTCGTCCTTGAACAACCGAACACGAACAGTGTCGAGCGGCCCTCGGAAGTTGAGCGCGATCTCAGCCGGCGCGCGCACGAGGACCGAGTCCGCACCCGGCGACGCGTCGACGAGGTCTGCGGCTTGGCCAGCTCCGGCTCCCGCGAGGAAGAATGCCCCGAAGCAGGCCGTGAGCGCGATTGCGCGGATCATTCGTACCGTTCGTTGAGAATGCTCTCGAGGGTATCGGCCGTCAGTTGGGGATCACGGTCGGCCGAGAAGCCCAGTTCCCAGACAATGAGGCCCTGGTCATCCACGACGTACACGGTCGCGGAGTGCCCAACGTCGTAGCTGGCTACGCCCGGTTCGTGATCCTCGACCTCGTAGAGCACGCCAAACGCCTCGGCCGAACTGGCAAGGCTTGCTTCGTCGGCTGCGAGCAGGCCGTGGTTCCGATCGGCGAAGACATCCAGGTAGGTCGCGATCGCGGGACCGTTGTCCCGTTCGGGGTCGACGCTCACCATCGCAACGGCGAATCGGGAGGCAACCTCCTGCGGCATGAGATCGAGGGCCTGTCCGAGTTCAGCGAGCGTGGTAGGACACACATCCGGACACGAGAGGTAGCCGAAGTACACGAGAAGCAGCTCCCCTTCTGGCGCTACCGGTGTGAAGGGACTTCCGGTGGGCACGGTCGAGTAGTCGACGAACTCGGTCTGCGACACGTCCGGTGGCGGCGTGCGGTTGTAACCGGCGCGATCCTCCGGCGCGAGCGTCGAGTTCGAACACGACGCGCCCAGGAGCGCGGCCGCCACGACGAGAACAGCGGCTCGGACTCCCACGTGCTAGCCCCCGCAGCCCAGGTTGTCGCCGACGTAGACCAGGGCTGTCGGCTCCATCGCAGCGCGTCCATGGACTCCGGGATCCGCCTCTCTCCCCTCAGCTGCAGCGTCGTGCGCCGGGATGCCGATCGCCTCGGTGATCCCCGAGGTCGCGACGAGTCGATTCCTCATGCAGCCCTCCAACAGGCGGGTCTGGCGGATGGTGCGCCTGGCCAGCGGATGTTAGTGAGGCGTTCGTTGTCCACCGACGTCCCGGAAGTAGCCTGTCCAGATGAACCCCGAACGCGACCGCCGAGAGGTTGGAGTCGGTCCGATGCCCGAACCGTGGCCGGTCGACGACCGGCTTGACCCTGCGCTGCTCGCCGAAGGCGACCGGCGGAATGTCGTCGACCGCTATCGCTACTGGACCCGGGAGGCAATTGTCGCCGACCTCGACCGACGCCGGCACTCGTACCACGTCGCGGTCGAGAATTGGCAGCACGACTTCAACATCGGCACCGTCGTGCGCAATGCCAACGCGTTTCTCGCCGCGGAAGTACACATCGTTGGGAGGCGTCGGTGGAACCGGCGCGGCGCCATGGTGACCGACCGATACCAGCATATCCGCCACCACCCCACCGCCGAGGCGCTCGTTGCGTGGGCTGCGGCGGAGGATCTGCCGCTCATCGGTATCGACATCCTGCCGGACTCGACGCCAATCGAGACCACAAAGCTTCCGGAGCGCTGCATGCTCGTCTTTGGCCAGGAAGGGCCGGGATTGTCCGACGCCATGCGAGAAGCCTGCGCAGTCATCTGTTCGATCGGACAATTCGGTTCGACACGATCGATCAATGCGGGGGTCGCCTCCGGAATCGCGATGCACACTTGGGTGCGTCAACACGTCTCGTTCAGACCGCCGCCGTCGCCGTAGCGCATCGGGCCGCCGTGCGTCTACAGAACTTCGACGTTTGACCCAGGCTGTCCTCGCCCGGGATCGCTCGGTACCGCTTCCGTCAGGTGCACCATGTGCATCAGCCGCGATCGAAGACGATCATCCGGGTCGAAGTCGACTGATGGAGCGTGTTGTGACGAGGAGCATTGCGTCTGGCCGGTTCCGCCTGAGTCTTCCCGCTCGCGAGGCGATTTGGCTCTTCACGCCGGAGGGAGAGCGGAGCTGGGTCCCGGGATGGAGTCCCACCTACCCCGCAGGCCGACCGTCGGAGACGCCGGGAACCGTCTTCACCACGACGGCCGATGGCTCGAAAACGATATGGGTGGTCCACGCAATCGACACGGATCGATACACCGCCGAATACGCTCGCGTCACGCCCGGCTGTCACGCAGGCACGGTCAGGATCAGCTGCGCCGATACGTCGGCCGGCCGGTGCGTGGTCTCGGTGACGTATGACCTGACGCTCCTGCCTGGAGGCGATCCGAAGGCATTCGACGCCTACCGCGACGCTTCGTTCGAAGGAATGATGAGTCGGTGGTCGGAGGCCATACGCAGCAGCCTCTGACCACAGGCGCCCTCCCACATCGGCAGACCGATTGATCGCACGGACGATCAGGCACATCGTGGCGGACCGATGCCCGCGTGCAGTCGGTCAGTCGTCCCGGACCAGTTGGAGAGCGGCATCGTTCCGACACCTATGCGGCCACAATCACCGACTCATAGCCGTGGATGACGAACGCGGGGTTCCGCACCGGTACCTGCGCCAGGCGGAGCTCGGGAACGACCGCGATGAGCGCCTCGAGCGCAACCGAGAGCTCGAGGCGTGCGAGCGGCGCTCCGATACACGTGTGGATTCCACCGCCGAACGTGATGTGTGATGCGTCGGCGCGGGTAACCACGAACGTGTCGGGTTCAGGGAAGTGTCGAGGATCTCGATTCGCTGAACCGAAGAGCATCGCGATCTTCTCGCCCGCAGCGAACGCACGCCCCCCGTAGGAGACGTCGTCACCGAGAACCCAACGCTCGAAGAGCTGGAGCGGGGGGTCGAACCGGATCATCTCTTCGATCGCGTCTCTCGCCCGCACGTCACGGTTGCAAACCGACGCCCACGCACCTTCGGCGTCGAGCAGCGAGACCATTCCATTCCCTAGCGCGTTGACGGTCGCTTCGTGGCCGGCGTTGAGCAGGAGGATGATGGTCGAGACGATCTCATCGTCGCTGAGTCGGCCATCGGATGTTTCGACGGTGCAGAGACCGGAGATCAGGTCGCTGCCGGGTGAGCGGCGCCGTCGATCGATGAGCTCGCGACACCAGTCACCGAACTCCTGTGAGGCTGTCACCGCGGCCGCGGCCTGGTCTTCGGTGGTATCCAACTCGTACATCTTGACGATCCGATGCGACCAGTCGAGGTAGCGGGGCCAGTCTTGGATGGGCGCGCCGAGTAACTCCGCGATCACATGCACGGAGAACGGCTGCGCGAAATCAGCGAGGAGATCGAAGGTAGAACCTGCCGCAGCTTGCTGGAGGAGTCGCTCAGCATGCTCAGAGACCACCGGGCGAAGCTCCTCCACCCGCTTCGGTGTGAATTCGCGGTAGATGAGTTGGCGCAGCCGGCGATGTTCGGGTGGTTCCAGCATCAGGAGCGACCACTGTTCGATGTCGTAGTAGGGCTTCCAATCGTCCCGCGGCGGGGGTAGGCCCACGTCATCGCTCGTCATGATTGGTTCGGGAACGCGCCCGAGACGGCGGTCGCGAAGCGCGCGAAACACGTCGTCGTACCGCGTGAGGAACCATCGTTGCATGCCTGCCTCATCGCGCTGATCGAAGATCGCGGTTTCCTCTCGCACGGCGTTCAGGGTGGGATACGGATCCTGCAGAAACGTGCCGTCGGAGAAGTCAATCATGGCGAACGCCACGGTAGACGCGAATGGACCGCCGCGTCAGGCGGCGGTCCATCGAATCCGTGAGCGCTATTTCCCGGGCTCGACGATTGGGCCGTCGTAGGCGCCCTTGAGGAGCTTCTCGAGCGTCGAGCGTGCCGAAGCGCGTTTGGCATATCCCTGGCTCGCGGCCACGATCTGACCGTTCGAGGCCTTGACCCGGAATGCCCACTTGCCGTTCTTCTGCTGGTAAAGCTCACCCTTGCCGGCCATGCGCGTCCCCTCCTTGTGTGTGGAACGCCATGCACCATAGCTCGCGAAATCCTCCGGTACCGATCAACGCCGGAACGCGACAACTACTCGTCCGCCGCGGGGTCGAGGTTCAGCGACGCCGAGTTGATGCAGTAGCGAAGACCGGTCGGGTTGGGACCGTCGCTGAACACGTGGCCGAGGTGGGCTCCACAGTTCGAGCAGACGACTTCGGTTCGTACGCTCAACAGGCTCCGGTCCTCCCGGGTGTCGACGACCGAAGTGTCGGTCGGTTCCCAGAAGCTCGGCCAACCCGTCCCTGAGTCGTACTTGGTGTCGCTCGAGAAGAGCTCGGCGTCGCAGACCACGCACCGGTACGTGCCGGAGTCCTTGGCGTCCCAATACTCGCCGGTGAACGCCCGTTCCGTCCCCGCCTCCTGGGTGACGTGGTACTGCAGCGGCGTCAACTTCTCGAAGAGTTCGTCGTTGGTGTTGTCGCTCATGCAGGCGAGGCTACTGTCGCGCATCCGGCATCGAGCGGCCTTTTTCCCGTCAACGGCCTGTGCCGGCACGGCGCTCCGGCCGCGCAACAACCGACACAGCAGCTCGGCCCGCTACCGTTCACCCATGAACGCGACGGTGATCGACGAGGCCCTCGACACACTTGCCGCGAACCGCCTCCGGTGGGCCCGCCTCCCCCTCCCTACCAAGATCTTCATCCTCAACGATGTCCGAAGACGGGTGGGTGACGTCGCCTCCGACTGGGTTCGAGCATCTGCGGATGCCAAGCACATCCCGATTGACTCCCCGCATGTGGGAGAAGAGTGGACGTCCGGGCCGTACGCCGTCGCGTCGGCCGCCGCCGCGTTCGCCCAGACCTTGCGGCGGATCGAGGCGGGCGAGCCGGTGCTGTCGGGAATCTCGACGCGCGTTCTGCCCAACGGGCGCGCCGCGGTTCGCGTCTTCCCAACCACGCTCGAGGATCGGGTGCTGTTGAGTGGTCACACCGCCGACGTGTGGATGCAGCCCGGCGTGACCGAGGAGGAGATCGAGCGGCGGGCCGCCTCCTTCTATCGGCAGCCCGAACCTCGAGGCGCGGTTGCGGTAGTACTCGGCGCCGGCAACATCGCAGCGATCCCTGCCCTCGACGTGCTGACGGAGCTGTTCGTTCACGGCTCCACCGTTGCTCTCAAGTTCAACCCGGTCAATGCCTATCTCGGTCCCTTCTTCGAGCACCTGTTTGGCACACTCATCCAAGGGGGCTTCGTCCGTTTGGTGTACGGCGATGCCGACACCGGGGCGTACCTCACGCGCCATCCGGGCGTCGATCGGATTCATGTCACCGGGGCAACGCGTACCCACGATGCCATCGTCTACGGAACCGGCGAAGATGCGGCCGTCCGCAAGGCCGCAGACGATCCCGTCATCACGGCATCGATCACCAGCGAGCTCGGCGGTGTTGGGCCCACCATCGTGGTGGGAGGCCGTTGGTCGGAGGCGGACCTGAAGCACCAGGCCGAGCACCTCGTGACACAGAAGCTCCACAACCACGGCTTCAACTGTGTTGCCTGCCAGGTCCTCGTGCTCCCCGCGGAGTGGGACCAAGCCGACGATCTCCTCGATGCGGTGCGGGCGGTCGTCCCGAAGCTGGCGTGGCGAGGCGCCTACTATCCCGGCGTCGAGGATCGCCATCGAGCGGCGCTCACCGACCACCCGGACGCCGAGATCCTCACCGACGGTGACTCCCCCGTGACGCTGATCACCAGCTTGGATCCCGCCGTTCAGGATGAGGCATGCTTCACCACAGAGTTCTTCGGCGCGGTCCTGGGCGTCGTGCGTCTCCCGGGGGCCGATCCGGCCGAGTACCTCGACAACGCAGTCTCGTTCGCAAACGAGCGGCTCGCGGGGAACCTCGGGGTGAACCTCATCGTCCACCCCGCAACGGCGGCGCAGCACGCGGAAGCGCTGGCGCGTGCCATCGACAGCCTTCGCTATGGAACCGTTGCGGTGAACTCATGGGTGGGCGTCGCGTTTGCGATGACCCGTGCGACGTGGGGTGGGTTCCCCGGCAGTCCTCGCAACGACATCGGGTCCGGCAACGGCATCGTCCACAACGCGCTCATGCTCGAAGGCGTGGAGCGGACGGTGGTGCGGGGCCCGTTTGCGCCGTTCCCGAGAACGCTGCGGCAACGCGTCTTGCACGTCGAACCGCTCCCGCCCTATTACGTCACCAACCCGAACGCGGCGATCATCGGACGGCTTGCCTCGGAGCGCGCGGTGACGGGTTCCTTCGCACCCGTCCCTGCCCTGCTCATCGCCGCTCTGCGGGCGTAGGAACGGAGTCGGCTCGGGAGCGGGGACGGTGCTAGCGGTCGATGGCGATTCCCGCTCGGCGAAGGGCGGCGACGACGGGCCGCAGCGGCAATCCGACGACGTTCCCGCGTGAGCCGGCAATGCTCGCCACGAATCGCGCCCCCACGCCCTGGAGCGCGTACGCTCCGGCCTTGTCGAGTGGTTCACCGGATGCGGCGTAGGCCGCCGCTTCTTCGGGATCGACGGCTCGCATGGAGACGAGCGTGGTCTCGAAGCCGTCCTCCAGCAGCCGGCCGCCTCGAACGAGCGCCCATCCACTGATGACGACATGTGTGCGTCCGGCAATCGAGAGCAGCATTTCCGCGGCGGCCGCCTCGTCAGCCGGCTTGCCGAGGATCAGCCCGTCGAGCACGACGGTGGTATCCGCGCCGAGGACCACCACGTCGGGGTTTGCCTCGATGGCGAGTGCCTTCTCTCGTGCCAAGCGCACCACCATTCGATCAGGATCCTCGCCGTCGACCATACGCTCGTCGATATCGGGGGCTTGGATGCTGAAATCGAGGCCGGCGGCACTCAGCAGGAGCTGTCGACGAGGTGAACTGCTGGCAAGGATGAGCTCGGGCATGCCGCCAGTCTCGCATGCCTCCCGGCGGATGCGGTACGGTCTGCTCGTCGTCGTGGAGGTCTGATGCGCCGCACCATCTTCGAGCCAGAGCACGAGCTGTTCCGCGAGAGCGTCCAACGGTTCGTTGCTGCCGAGATCACGCCCAACCATGAAGCGTGGAGCGAGCAAGGCATCGTCGACAAGGCGATGTTCCGGGCCGCCGGCCGGCAGGGCCTCCTCGGAATGGCGATCCCGGAGGACCACGGAGGCGGTGGCGTCGACGACTACCGCTACAACGCGATCATCGACGAGGTCGTGACGGCGTCCGGTGCAGCCGCCTCCGGTCTCTGCATCACGCTGCACAATGACGTCTGCATCCCCTATTTCCTTGGCTACGCCGACGCCGACCAGCGCCGGCGGTGGCTGCCCGGCCTGGCCGCCGGCGACCTCATGACGGCAATTGCGATGACGGAACCGGGAACCGGTTCCGACCTCGCCGCAATCACCACCGCGGCCACCCTCGATGGAGATCACTACATCGTGAACGGATCGAAGACGTTCGTCACGAACGGCATCAACGCCGATGTCGTGGTGGTTGTTGCGAGAACGAGCCCCGACCCCCACGGCGGCCTGACCTTGCTCGTCATCGAGGACGGCATGGAGGGCTTCGAGCGTGGGCGAAACCTCGACAAGATGGGGATGCATGCCCAGGACACGGCGGAACTCTTCTTCAGCGACGTCCATGTTCCGGTGACCAACCGGCTTGGCGCCGAAGGCGCGGGCTTCATGCAGCTCGTCGCGAATCTCCCTCAAGAGCGGCTCACGATCGCCGTCGGGGCTGTTGCGGCCGCCGAGGCGGCGCTTGATTTGACGATCGCGTACGCCGGCGAGCGGATGGCATTCGGTCGTCCGATCGGGCGCTTCCAGCACAGCCGCTTCCTGCTGGCCGAGCTCAAGACCGAGGTGGATCTCGGGCGCGTGTTCGTCGATCGCCTCATCGAAGAGCACCTCGCCGGTCGCCTCTCGATCGAGCAGGCCGCCGAGGCGAAATGGTGGACTACCGAGATGCTGCGGCGAGTCGTCGACGCCGGTGTTCAGCTCCACGGAGGCTACGGGTACATGATGGAGTATCCGATCGCCCAGGCCTTCCTCGACGCTCGCCTCCAGACGATCTACGGCGGCACCACCGAGATCATGAAGGAGATCATCAGCCGCGGCCTTGGGCTCTAGGAAGCGCCAAACCGCGATTCTCCTCCACGCGGCCCGAAGCGGGCGGTCGGCCGTGCGTGCCCAGTGACCGGCGATCTACTCGAACGCAGCGATTCCGGTGATCGCTTGGCCCAAGATCAGTGAGTGCACCTCGTTCGTCCCCTCATACGTGTAGACCGACTCGAGGTTGTTCATGTGCCGGATGACCGGGTACTCGAGGGTGATGCCGTTGGCGCCGAGCACGCTGCGCGCCTCACGTG
>JAHEEL010000222.1 GCA_024640745.1 Actinomycetes bacterium | reverse complement strand
CGTTGGGAGCATGCTGATCGACGAGCGTCATGCCGAGCTCCCGTCGATCTCGTCGCGTTCCTGGGCCTCCAGCATCTCCGTGAACTTTTTCTGAAGGGCCGCGAGCTTCTCGGCATGCTCGTGTGACCGGTCAGGATTCATGACCCCCCGGCGGTCATGTAACGTGACCCCCCGAGATCACCGTGAGGATCATACCGACGAGCTCGCTTTCCGGTTGGCACCTCCCTTGTGTTTGGGTGTCTTGAGTTCCTTCATGCGGAAGGAGTCGCCGACGATCGGGACCAGGTGGGCGTGATGGACGAGCCGGTCGAGCACAGCGCTGGCGATCACGGCATCCGGGAACACCTCCGCCCACGACTCGAAGCTCTTGTTGCTCGTAATGATGATGCTCGACCGCTCATAGCGGCGGGCGATGATGCGGTAGAACACGTCCGCGACCTCGCGATCGAGCGGTGTGAAGCCGAGTTCGTCAAGGATCACGAGATCCGGCTCGACGAAGTCCGCGATCCGATCCTCGAGTGTGGCGTCGGCCAATGCGCTGCGGAGCGTCGCCGCGAGATCCTGGATCGTGCTGAAGCGGACACGTTGTCCTGCCTCGCACGCCTTCATCCCCAACGCGATCGCCAGATGCGTCTTCCCGGTGCCGGGCTGACCGACGAGGATCACGTTCTCCTTCTTCGCCACGAAGTCGCAACTCACAAGCGTCTTGACGAGCTTGACGTCGAGCTTGGGCTGGAAGTCGAAGTCGAACTCCTCGACCGTCTTGGGAACCGGGAACCGAGCAGCCTTGATGCGCTTGGTCAGTCCCTTGTTGTCACGTGAGGCGATCTCGCCGTCGACGAGCCTCTCGAGGAACTCCAGGAACGAGTGCTTCTGTCGGATCGACGCCGTGTTCTGTGCCTCGACCATGTCCGCCATCGCACCGAGTCGTAGACGGCGGAGTCGGGTTGCAAGAAGTTGGTCGGTCATGCCGGCACCTCCTCGAGGGTCAGGAGCGTCTCGTACTCGCAGAGGGCGCGACCGAAGTCGCTGTGGCCATCCGTTACGGGCACGATGTGGTACGGCAACGAGCGACGGTGCAAGCCACGTTCGAGGATGCGCTCGATTCGCATGGCGCTGTCCGTCGCCTCGTAGTAGAGCGCTCGTTCACATGCTCGATCGACCTGCTCGGCACCGTACGTCGAGACCAGGCGAGCAAGCCGCGCGACCTGGTCGCCGCGTACGCCCCGTCCCGCTCCGAGCCGACCGACGAACTCCGTGCAGAACGGACCGGCCTCGCGAACGAGCATCAGCCGTCGCCGGTGGATCTCCTGCGTCGCGAGCCGCTTCGTGGGGGGAAGGTGCTGCGGGTCCGTGACCGTGTGGCCCTTACCCTCGACCTCGTTATGCATGGCCACGATCTCGCCGTCGGCGAAGACGGTGAGCTCATGGTCTCGGGTGCGGACGGAGATCACGTTGCCGGCCAGGCGGTGTGGTACGGAGTAGTAGTTGCCGCGGATGTGAACGTGGATGTCCTTGCGCACCTTGTACCGACCCCAGCTGGAGATCTCGAACGCATCGTCGGGGAACGGACGCAGGTGCGGCCGCTCCTCGTGGAGCAGGTCGCCCGGTCGTCGTCGGGTCGTGCCGTGCGTGCGAACGTTGGCGATCTCATCGGTCCAGCGGCGCAAGTCGGCGATGGCGTGGTCGAAGTCATCGAACTCCCGGCCTCGTCGCCAGTTGCCCTTGGCGTAGCCGATGTCGCGTTCGACTCGCCCCTTGTCGGTCGGCGTGAACGGGCGGGCCGCATCGGGCACGGCACCGTAGTGCCGGCAGAACCGGAAGAAGTCTTCCTGGTAATACCGCTCACCGAGCTGGTTGATGAGCACCGCCGAACGAAGGTTGTCCGGCTTGATCCGCCCGGGTGCGCCGCCAAAGAACTCGATCCCGCGGCGGATTGCACCCAGGAACGTGGGCACGGTCTGATCAGTGACCAGGTCGTAGAACGCGTACCGGCTGAAGCACAACGTCATGACGAAGAGGTAGACGCGCCGCATCTGCCCCCCGACGTTCATCCGACCGACATCGCCGAAGTCGATCTGGGCCTCTTCCCCTGGACGGAAGATGAGACGAGAATAGACCTTGATGTCGACGGGCCGGAGTTCGCGCACCAGGCGCTTCACCGTCTCGTACGACGTGGTGAACGTGGGCTCTCGGCGCAGTTCCTGCCAGATCTGTACCGCCGAGAGCCCTCTTTGCACCATTGCATCGATGCGTTCTCGGAACGGGTCGAGCTTGCCGGGCACCCGTGCTCGCCGGGGCTCCCGCGCCCCGAGATCGATACGCTGGACGTACTTGCGGACCGTCCGTACGTCGATACCGAGCCGACGGGCGATGGTCTTCTTGGCAGTGCCCTGCTCGTGGAGGGCCCGCACGCTGAGGAATGTGGACATTGAGATCACTCCGAGCCTCCCTGCTCATGGGTCAGGGAGGCAGTTCATCAGATGTGGTGATCTCGGGCCCGGGTGGCCGACGCGGCCGGCCCAGGGGGGTCACGTTACGTGACCGGACGGGGGGTCACGAATCCTGACCGGTCACAGCCCCGGCGTTCCACCCAGGGCCGTGCTCGTTCCAAGCCGAGCGGCGGGCTCGGTCGGGATCGAGACCACGGCGGCAGAGTTCGCGGTAGCGGACACGGGGACGTCTCCATTGACGCCCTTCAGACCCCACCTCGCGGCGACGCCCTTGCGTTCGGCTAGGAGTTCCCGTCACCAGGGCCTCCAGAGGACTTGCACCTCCAAGTTGCGGGACATGCCCGGCACGACAAAGAAAAAGCGGCCGCCCTGATCGGGCGGCCGCCTGTCGTCGCTTGACTGCTCCGGCTGCTCAAGCGCCGATCGCAGATGGGCGATCTACTTGCGCCGGCGAGTGCCGCAGAGGCCGGCGAGACCGAGCAGGCACAGTGCGCCGGGGGCGGGAACACTGTTGTAGATCGTGAGCGTGATATTGCCGCCGATGTCCGTCCCGTCGCTGACGACGTCGAAGCCGGTGGGCCCGAAGTTTACGTTGAACTCACCAACGGCCACGAAGTACATTCCCATACCGAGGTCACCGTTTTCGCCCTCGGCGAGGCCGTTGCCACCTAGATTGAACTCGTCGCCCAGCATCAGGCCGCTTCCAGCTCCAAAGCTGAGGGTGCTGGTAAGTCCGATTCCGTTGTCGTCGTCGTTGGCGACGAGATTACCGAGAGAGTCGTAGAGGCCGATTTCCGTGTCGATATCGGTGAGACCTCCGCTGGTCGTGAGA
>JAHEEL010000056.1 GCA_024640745.1 Actinomycetes bacterium | reverse complement strand
AAGCCGCTGAGGCTGTCGATGGGGATGGTGCCGCGGTTGTGGCGGATGGGCCGGTGTTGTCGGCACATGAGATGTTTGCGCAGCTGGCGGCCGGTGATGCGGATCAGGATGAGGGCACCGCTGGGGCCGAGGCTCACGAGCCGCCGGAGACGGCTGATACCGACGGTGTGACGGCCGTTGAGCCGCCGGATGAGCCGGTGTTGTCGGCCCATGAGGTCTTTGCGCAGCTCGCAGCCGGTGGCGCCGACCTGGATGACGACCGGGTGGAGGGGGAGGTCGTTGCCGAGGTCGAGCGACCTCCGGACGGCGACGATGCGGAAGCCGCCGATCATCCTGAAGGTCGTGCCGAGGACGAATCCGACACAACTGCGGAAGAAACGGCAAGGTCGGCTCAGGAGGCGTTCGCCGAGCTCCGTCGGTCGCTGGTGCAGGAGGAGGCGGCCGCCGAATTGGCTGCTCCGCCGGCTGCGTCGGCGCCCACGGATCAAGATCCCAATCGCGCGCAGGCCGAAGCTGCGGTGTTGGTTGCCATGCCCGATGACGCCGAACCCGCTTCTGCGGTCCCGCTGGAGCGCGACGATGAGAGCGAGGACGACCGCGACGGTCGGAACGCAGCCGAGCACCGGAACGGGCAACTCTCGGAGAAGGAGGAGCGTTCGGAAGGCGATCTCACCGAGGTTGTCGAAGGCGAGGCACGATCTGTCGAAGACGAGGTGGCGGATGTCGAGGACGTGGCCGAACCCGCCGACGAGTCCACAACAGCGATCGAGGGTGCCGCGGGAGAAGAGCCGGTCGGTTCGGTCATCGATTTCCCGGTCGCGGATGGCGACGCGATCGTGGCCGATGCGGCGGATATGGTCGACGACCCATCAGATGTGTCCGGGTCCGCCGACGAAGCCGAGCCGACCGATGTCGTCGTGCTGCCGTCCAACCGCACGACCACGGCCCGGTCCGTCACGGAACCCGACGACCTCGGCGGCCTCGTCGGGGCCGTCCGAACCTGGGCCGCCGAGGAGCCGATCTCGGTCAACACGGGACGGCTCTATGGTCTCGTGAATCACATCGTGAGCCTCCGGATGGACATCGAATCGGCGAGGGCCGAAGTGGCCGAGCTGGCCGAGCTGGCAGCAGCCGATCCGTTCTTCTCTGACCGCGTCTCACACATGGCTGAGGCGATCGAGCCCATCGCCGAGTCCTCGGAAACCATCGAGGCGCAGGCGCTTGCCCTGGCAGCCGCACCGCTTCGCGACGTCACCAACACGCTTCCCCAGCTCGGCCGCTACCTCAGTCGGAAGACCGGCAAGGAGTTGCGTGTCGAGATAGTCGGAGATGACATCCTCGTCGACCGGCAGGTGCTGGACCGGATCGGCGACGCGATCCGACAGCTCGTGGTCAACTCCGCAGTCCACGGGATCGAAGATGTCGACACTCGTCTCGGCGCCGGCAAGCGGGGAACCGGCGCCATTCGGATCGAAGCGGTCCAGACCGATGTCAATCTCGAGGTCGCGGTCATCGACGACGGACGCGGAATCGATTGGCAGGGCATCCGGAACAAGGGCATTGCGCTCGGCCTACTCGAGCCATCGTCCGAACTCGCGCCGGACGCGTTGCGCTCGCTGCTCTATCGATCAGGGTTCACGACGCAGGAGGCCGCGGACGAGCTCTCCGGCGACGGAGACGGTCTCGCCGTCGTCCGGGAAGCGATGGAATCCCTGAACGGTTCCCTGCGGGTCGAGAGCACGCCCAAGGTCGAAACACGGATCTCGATGATCGTGCCGGTCCATCAGGCAATGCAGAAAGCGCTGTTGGTCCGGACGGCCGGATTCATGTGGGGCATCCCGGAAACCGGCATCGTCGACATCGTCGACATGAACCTAGCGACGATCGCTGTGGCCGATCACACGACGGTGCTCGAGCGAGTCGATGGAGATGTCCCCTTCGCTTCATTTGCCGACCTCATGGGCCTCTCGTCGGACGCTGTGCCCGCGTCGATCGTGGTCGCCTCCAGCGCTGCCGGCCCCGTTGCCCTTGGAGTCGAAGAGGTTGTGGGGGTGCGGCGGATCGCAGCGAAGGAGCTGGGCGCCGTGCTCGCCGATGCAGAGGGGGATCTGGTGACCGGAGCTGCACTGCTGGGCGGGGACCAGGTGGCACTTCTGGTCGACCCGACGCGACTGGCCGAACGCCAGCGTGAGGCCGCTATCGAGGCTCCTGCGCTCCCACCGGCCCGCGTCCTCATCGTCGATGACTCCGTCGGCGTGCAGCAGGTCGTCTCGTCCGCGCTTGCCACGAGTGGTTTCAACACCACGGTCGCAGCGAGCGTCGCCGACGCCCTCGGAGCGCTCCAAACCGGGACGATCGACGGGATCGTCGTCGACTTCTCGATGCCTCGCGCCGACGGTGTCGCCTTGGCGCACATGGTCCGCCAACGGCACGGAGATCTGCCGATCATCATGCTCTCGGGCGTCGCCGAGGGCGAGGATATCGACCGGGCGCGCGAAGCCGGCGTCGATGCATTCTTCGACAAGTCCGACTTCCGCGAGGGCGGGTTGGCCGAGAAGCTGCGTGAACTCATCACCGCGCGTAGCTCCGAGGAGCGGACGGCGTAGTCGCCGCTTGCGCCACCGAAGCGCATCGTCTTTCCATGCACGCTCGGCCACGAGAAGCACACCGCTGTAGTTCCGGCACCGGCCGCCGGTAGACTTCTGCGCTCGATGCCCGACTCTCCATTGCTCCAAGGACTCAACGCGTCCCAGCGCCACGCCGTCGCTGCGACCGAAGGTCCCGTGCTCGTGGTTGCCGGCGCCGGTTCGGGCAAGACCCGCGTGCTCACCTACCGCATCGCGCACCTCATCCGAGACCTGGGCGTGTCGCCCTACTCGATCCTTGCGATCACCTTCACGAACAAGGCTGCGACCGAGATGAGAGAGCGGGTCGCGCAGTTGGTCGGACGCGTCGCCGACGGTATGTGGATCTCCACCTTCCACAGCGCGTGCGTACGAATCCTGCGGCGTGAGGCACCCCGGCTCGGCTATCGGTCGTCCTTCTCGATCTACGACGACGCGGACTCGGTCCGCCTCGTCACCATGTGCGTTCGGGACCTCGATCTCGACCCGAGGCGATTCCCTCCGAAGGCGATTCGGGCCGCGATCTCCAATGCCAAGAACGAGCTCATCGACTACGAAACGTACTCCCAGGGTGGCGAAGGGTTCTATCACGAGAAAGTCTCCGACGTCTACCGCCTCTATCAGCAGCGCCTCGTCGAAGCGTCGGCCGTCGACTTCGATGACATCCTCGTGCTGACCGTCGACGTCTTTCGGGCGTTTCCCGAGGTGCTGGCGCACTACCAGCAGCGGTTCCAGTATCTCCTCGTCGATGAGTACCAGGACACCAACCACGCCCAGTACATGCTCGTCAAGCTCCTGGCGGGGGCGCATCGCAACGTGTTCGTGGTCGGGGACGCCGACCAATCGGTGTATGCATTTCGCGGGGCGGATATGCGCAATATCCTCGACTTCGAAAAGGACTACAGCGACGCGACCGTCATCATGCTCGAGCAGAACTACCGGTCGACGCAGACGATCCTCGACGCCGCCAACGCGGTCATCGGCCACAATGAGGCACGGAAGCCGAAACGCCTGTGGACGGACGAAGGCGCGGGAGAGCTCATCGCCGCCTACGAGGCACGCGACGAGCAGGACGAAGCGGCCTTCATTGCGGACCGCATCCGGGAGCTGGAATCCGACGGAACCGCGCTGTCGGACATCGCGGTGTTCTACCGGACCAATGCCCAGAGCCGCGTCATCGAAGAGGTGTTCGTTCGCTATGGCGTGCCCTATCAGGTCGTTGGCGGCCTGAAGTACTACGACCGCCGCGAGGTCAAGGACGCGATCGCCTACCTGCGCGGGGTCGTGAACCCGGACGATCAGGTGGCTCTGAAGCGGATCATCAACGTGCCGAAGCGGGCGATCGGCGATACGAGCGTCGCCCACGTCGACCGATTCGCAGAGACCGAGGCGATCAGCTTCTTCGAGGCGCTGCGACGCGTCGACGAGAACGAGCGCCTCACGGCTCGCGCCCAGCGATCGATCGCTGAGTTCGTCGAGCTCATGGATCACCTCGCCGAGCGAGCTGAAGCCGGACCGGCCACCGCAATCGAAGCTGTGCTCGACGAGACCGGCTACCTCGACATGCTTCGATCCGACCGGTCGGTCGAGTCGATGGGTCGCGAGGAGAACCTCAAGGAACTCGCGTCTGCCGTGGCCGAGTTCGAGGAGGCCGGCCCGGCCTCGATGGGTCCGGCGGAGTGGGCCGAACTCGACGCTATGGAGAAGCTCGGGCTGTTTCTCGAGTCGATCAGCCTCGTTGCGGACATCGACGCCTACGAGGATCGCGAGCTGGTCACATTGATGACACTGCACAACGCCAAAGGCCTCGAATTCCCCGTGGTCTTCATCACCGGCATGGAGGACGGGGTGTTCCCGCACATGCGATCCCTCGGCAACAAGCAGGAGCTCGAGGAGGAGCGACGCCTGTGCTACGTGGGCATCACACGCGCCGAACAGCACCTCCACCTCACGCGGGCCTGGAGCCGCAACCTCTGGGGTCAGTCGCAGTACAACGGGCCGAGTCGCTTCCTCCGCGAGATCCCCGACCACCTCATGACAACGGTGAAACGCCCGCGCCGGCCTGAGCGCTCGGCTGAGGACTCGGACCGTGCCACGCTGGGTGACCTCGACATCAGCGCGGGTGACCGGGTGCGGCACACGCACTGGGGCGATGGTGTGGTCGTTCAGGTGGTCGGGACCGGCGACGGAGCCGAAGCCACGGTGGCCTTCGAGGACGCGGGGGAGAAGCGTCTCCTCCTCTCGCTGGCTCCGCTCGAGAGGGTGTGACGGCCGTCAACCGCCGGCTCACGGCGGTCCTCGCAGTGGAACGGCAGCCGCTGTCGTACCGTTGTCACTTGGTTCGCCGGCCCCGAGAGGTCTCGCAGACGGGGCCCCTTCCGCGAGGAGTGCTCTACCATCGACAGCGTGACCACTGAACTGCCGGTTCTCATTCAAGGCGGTATGGGAGCCGGAGTCTCCGATTGGCGTCTCGCGCGTGCGGTGTCACAGGCCGGGCAGATGGGCGTCGTTTCGGGGACCGGCCTCGATGCAATCTACTTGCGACGGCTCCAGGACGGCGATCCCGGCGGCCACATGCGCCGCGCCCTTGCAGCGTTCCCGGTCGCCGGGGTCGCCGACCGGATTCTCGATTCATACTTCATCGAGGGGGGGAAGAGCCCGGACGAGCGGTACAAAGCGAAGCCGATGCCCCGCGTCGATCCGTCCAAGAAGCTTCTCGAGAACATGGTCGTGGCGAATTTCGTTGAGGTCTACCTCGCCAAGGAAGGACACGGCGGCGCCGTCGGCATCAACTACCTCGAAAAGATCCAGACGCCTCACTTACCCTCGATCTACGGTGCGATGCTCGCCGGCGTGGACTACGTGCTGATGGGTGCCGGGATCCCAATGGCCGTGCCGGGGATTCTCGACCGGCTCAGCGACGGACTCCCGGTCGAGTATCGAATCGACGTCAAGGGGGCTGAGCGCGGCGAGACGTTCTCGATGCAGTTCGATCCAGCCTCGATCGGCGATGGGAGTGTCCCGCCGGTCGCAAGACCGCAGTTCCTCGCAATCGTATCCTCGCACGTCCTCGCAACGGCTCTGGTTCGCAAGGCGAGTGGCCGGATCGACGGATTCGTCATCGAAGGTCCCACCGCCGGGGGGCACAACGCTCCGCCGCGCGGCAAGCTGGCCCTGAATGACGTCGGAGAGCCGGTCTACGGCGCGCGAGACGTTCCGGACCTCTCCGTCTTTCGAGACCTCGGACTCCCATTCTGGCTGGCCGGCGGATACGCCGACCCGGAGCAGATCGAAGCGGCGCTCGAGCTGGGCGCGACCGGCGTTCAAGTCGGCACCGCCTTTGCGTATTGCGAGGAGTCCGGCTTCACCGCGGCCACCAAGCGAAAGGTGATCGACCTCAGCCGGCGCGGGGAAGCGCGGATCTTCACCGACCCGGTTGCCTCGCCCACCGGATTCCCGTTCAAGGTCGTCGAACTCGAAGACAGCCTCTCGGATCAGATCGTCTACGAGAAACGTGCACGGATCTGCGACCTCGGGTACCTCCGCACCGCCTATCGTCGCGACGACGGCACCGTCGGCTGGCGGTGCCCGTCCGAGCCGGTGGACGACTACGTCCGGAAGGGCGGAGCCGAAGAGGACACCGTGGGTCGCAAGTGTCTCTGCAACGCACTGGTAGCAAACATCGGGCACCCCCAGATTCAACGCAACGGCGAAGTCGAGGGGGAACTCATCACCTCCGGCGATGATGTGGCCAACGTCGCACGTCTCCTCCCGGAGGGTCGCGACACATACCGCGCGATCGATGTGATCAACTACCTGCTGTCCCCGTCGTAGCGGAGGCTGTTGCTGCCGCGCTCCTCCTCGAATCGTCTCCGGCGGACGGCGCTACCCTTCGCCCGATGCCGCCACGGATCCTCATTGCGAAGCCCGGTCTCGACGGCCACGACCGAGGAGCCAAGGTCGTTGCCCGGGCGTTGCGCGATGCCGGGTGCGAAGTCATCTATACGGGACTGCATCAGACGCCCGACCAGATCGCCCAGGCGGCCATCGATGAGGACGTCGATGGTGTCGGCCTCTCGACGCTTTCGGGCGCGCACCTCACCCTGTTCCCCCGCGTCGTCGAGGCCCTTCGCTCCCGAGATGCAGGAGACATCGTCGTCTTCGGTGGCGGGATCATCCCCGACGAAGACCTCCCGGCGCTGCACGACGCCGGCATTGCGGCCGTCTTCACTCCGGGAACCCCGCTGGAGGCCATCGAGGCCTGGGTCGACGAGAACCTTTCGGAGCGCTGAACCGGACCCAACGAACGGAGGACGATTCGCTTGAAGATCCATGAATACCAGGCGAAGGCCCTGATGGCCGATCGCGGCATTGCGGTCCCGACCGGCCGCGTCGCCACCACGGTCGATGAAGCCGTAGCGGCGGTTCGCCCGCTGATCGAAGACAGCGGCAATCCAGTCGTCGTCGTCAAGTCCCAGATCCATGCGGGAGGCCGCGGCAAGGGGCGGTTCAAGGAGCACGCGGATGTCGGGGGAGTCAACGTGGTGACGGATGGCATCACGGGCGGGATCGAAGCTGCGGAAGAACGCGTGCGAGATCTTGCGAGCCGGATGCTCGGCTCGACCCTCGTCACGATCCAGACCGGTCCTGAGGGCAAACAAGTCAACCGGCTCTACATCGAGCAGGGTATCGATATCGCGACCGAGCTCTATCTCTCGGTCCTCCTCGATCGGGCAACGTCGCGCAACATCGTGATGGCCTCGACCGAGGGCGGGACGGAGATCGAGGTCGTTGCGGAAGAGACGCCGGAGCGGATCCTCAAGGAAGAGATCGATCCGGCCTTCGGGCTTCTGCCGTTCCAGGCGAGGCGTATCGCGTACGCGCTCGGCCTCGAGGGGGACGCGCTGAAGAACGGCGTGCGCTTTCTCGACGCGCTCGCGCGCGCCTCCGTTGAGCTCGACACCGACCTTGTCGAAATCAATCCTCTTGTGGTCACGACCGGCGGCGCGGTGATGGCGTTGGACGGCAAGATGAGCTTCGAGGCGAACGCGCTCTATCGGCACCCGGAAGTGCAGGCGCTCCAAGACATCACCGAAGAGGATGCCGCGGAGCTCGAAGCCAAGGAACACGATCTGTCGTTCATCAAGCTCGACGGCGATATCGGGTGCATGGTGAACGGCGCCGGGCTGGCGATGGCCACGATGGACATCATCAAGACCGTGGGCGGCGAGCCGGCCAACTTCCTCGACGTCGGGGGCGGCGCCGAGAAGGATCAGATCGCGGCGGCGTTCAAGATCATCACAAAGGACCCGAATGTGAAGGGCATCTTCGTGAACATCTTCGGCGGCATCATGCGATGCGACGTCATCGCAGAAGGGGTCATTGCTGCCGTCGAAGAAGTGGGCCTTTCGGTGCCGCTCGTGGTCCGCCTCGAGGGTACGAATGTCGAGCTCGGCAAGCAGATGCTCGATGATTCGGGCCTCGATCTGGTGAGCGCGACGGACATGAGAGATGGGGCGCAGAAGATCTTGGAGCTGACGAAATGAGCGTGTTGATCGGGAACGACACGAGAGTGCTGGTCCAGGGCATGGGGAAGACCGGCCGGTTCCACACCGATAAGGCAATTGCGTACGGGACGCACATGGTCGCGGCGGTCCATCCGAGTCGCGCCGGGCAGACCGAGGTCTTCGAGGGCGAGACGGATCAATCGGGCGTCCCCGGGCGCGCCGACACCTACCGGGTCGAGCTCCCCATTCTCCGAACCGTGGGTGAGGCCGTTGCGGCCAGCGGAGCGAACGCCTCGGTTGTCTACGTCCCGCCGGCGTTCGCTGCGGACGCGATCATGGAAGCCGCCGACGCCGGGGTGCCGCTCATCGTGTGTGTGACCGAGGGCATCCCGGTGGCCGACATGGTGCGGGTGAAGCGCTATCTCGAAGGCAAGGACGTCCGCCTCGTCGGCCCGAATTGCCCTGGCGTCATCACGCCCGAACAGTGCAAGATCGGGATCATGCCCGGCTACATCCACAAGCCCGGCCGGATCGGCGTCGTCAGCCGCTCGGGCACGCTGACATACGAGGCGGTGCATCAGCTGACGCTGAATGGCCTCGGACAGACCACGGCAATCGGAATCGGCGGCGATCCGGTGAACGGGACCAATTTCGTCGATGCGCTGTCGTTGTTCAACGACGATGCGAGAACGGAGGGTGTGTTGATGATCGGCGAGATCGGCGGGACCGCAGAGGAGGACGCCGCCGACTGGATCACCGCCAACATGACCAAGCCGGTTGCCGGGTTCATTGCCGGCACCACGGCACCGCCGGGGAAGCGAATGGGCCACGCCGGAGCGATCATCTCGGGCGGGAAAGGGACGGCCGCCGCCAAGATCGATGCCCTCGAAGCCGCCGGCGTCCTGATGGCCCAGACCCCGACCGACATGGGCGCTGCGATGGAACAAGCGATGGCAGCAGCGGCGGAGAGACGCTAGACAAGAGACGCTAGACAGAAGACAGAGTCCACCGTCTCGTGTCTTTCGCCTTGCTCCCTGCTTCTCGCTCCTTGATACTCAGGGCCCATGAAGACCATCGGGCTGCTGGGCGGGATGAGTTGGGAGTCGTCCGTCGAGTATGAGCGGTTCATCAACGAGGAGGTGCGACGTCGGCTTGGCGGCATGCATTCTGCCGACCTGCTGATCCGGTCCTACGACTTCGACCTCATCGAGCAGCTGCAGCTGGCCGGCGACTGGGTTGCAGCAGGGGACCTGCTCGCCGGCGATGCTGCACTTCTCGAGTCGTCGGGAGCGGACCTCATCGTTCTGGCCACGAACACGATGCACAAGGTCGCGCCGCAGATCGAGGCGGCGATCACCATCCCATTTCTGCATATCGCCGACGCGACCGCCGAGGCCGTGCACGACAGTGGCATTGGCTCGGTGGCGCTGCTCGGGACGCACTACACGATGGAGCAGGACTTCTACCGTGGGCGCCTCGCCGCCCACGGTCTCGACGTTCTCATCCCCGACGAGGCAGACCGCGCCGTCGTGCACGATGTGATCTTCGACGAGCTCGTGAAGGGCCTTGTGGTGTCCGACTCCAAGGAGCGCTACCTGGCGATCATCGATCGGCTCTTCGACCGGGGTGCGGAGGGAGTGATTGCCGGGTGCACCGAGATCGAACTGCTGGTGGGCCCCGGCGATGTCGACCTGCCCTACTTCCCCACAGCCCGGATTCACGCCGTCGCTGCGGTTGATGCCGCGCTGACGTGAACCGAACGGGATGGCCGCGGCTCGATCCGCCGAGGTGACCGCCACCTAACATGCCCGAGCGATGAGCCGAATTCCTGTGCGACGCGCCTTGATCTCTGTCTCGGACAAGACGGGTGTGGCCGAATTTGCTCGGCGCCTGGTCGGTGCCGGCGTTCAGATCGTGGCGTCCGGAGGCACGGCGACCGCGCTTGCCGCAGCCGGTGTCGACGTGACGCCGGTCGATGCAGTCACCGGAGCCCCGGAAATGCTCGGGGGGCGGGTGAAGACACTTCATCCCGCGATCCACGGAGGCATCCTGGCCGATCGAGGCGAGGCCCGCCATCTGGCGGATCTTGCCGAGCATGAGATCGACCCGTTTGAGCTGGTGGTGGTGGATTTGTATCCGTTTGAACGGGTCGTGGCGAGCGGCGCTCCCGACCCTGAAGTGATCGAGAACATCGACATCGGCGGACCGACCCTGATCCGGGCGGCGGCGAAGAACAGCGTTTGGGTCGCGGTCGTGGTGTCGCCGGACCGGTACGGGCAGGTCGCCGATGAGGTCGAGGCCGGAGGGACAACCAGCGCGTTGCGCTCCGACCTTGCACGGGAGGCATTCTTCCGCACGGCCCGGTATGACGCAGCGATCGTTGATTGGCTCGAGCGCGACGAAGGCGATCGCCTGGCGCTCACGCTCGTCAAGATGTCGGACGCCCGCTACGGAGAGAACCCACACCAGCCCGCCGCCGTGTACGCGTTCGACGATTCGAGAGGATGGTGGACCACCGCCGACCAGACCCAGGGAAAGGCGATGTCGTTCAACAACTACGCCGATGCCGACGCGGCATGGCGGCTCGTCAACGACCTTCCCTCGCCGTCCGCGGCGATCCTGAAGCACATGAACGCGTGCGGTGCAGCATCCGGTGAGTCGATACACGACGCATTCACGAAGGCGTGGGCTTGCGATCCGCTCTCGGCCTTTGGCGGCGTGGTGGCGCTCAACGGTCCGCTCGGCGAAGATACCGCCGTCGAGATCGCGAGCCACTTCGTGGAGGTCGTGGTCGCGCCGTCGATCACGCCGGAGGCGGCAGCGGCGCTGGCGGGCAAGCGCAATCTGCGCGTGCTCACGGCCCCTCCTCCTTCATCGCACGATCTTCACGTCCGGACGATCGACGACGGTCTCCTCGTCCAGAAGCGAGATGCGGTCGAGGCAGCATCGGCCGAGTGGGAGGCCAAGACGCGGCAGCCGACCGTGGCCGAACGGCGCGATCTCGAGATCGCCTGGGTCGTCGCGGCGCACACGAAGTCGAATGCAATCGTCATCGTCAACGACGCCGCGGCCGTGGGCGTTGGTGCCGGAGATCAGAGCCGGGTCGGCGCTGCGGAGCGCGCCTTGACGAAGGCCGGCGATCGAGCGCGGGGAGGTGTTGCGGCGAGCGACGGCTTCTTCCCGTTCCGCGACGGGGTCGACGTCTTGGCCGATGCCGGCATCACCGCGATCGTCGAACCGGGCGGCTCTGTGCGGGACGACGAAGTGATTCAGGTCGCCGCCGAGCGCGACATCGCGGTTATGTTCACGCACAGGAGGCATTTCCGACATTGAAGACACGCACGCTGTCCGGAGCCGAAGTCGCTGACGTCGTTCGGAACGAGGTCGCCAATCGAGTCGCCGCTCTGCGCGAGCGCGGCCGGACGGTGGGGCTTGCCACGGTCCTCGTCGGAGACGAT
>JAHEEL010000221.1 GCA_024640745.1 Actinomycetes bacterium | reverse complement strand
TTCTGCAGATCGAGACATTTGCACCGATCCTCTACATCATCGAGTTCGATGCCGTCGAGGAAGCGATCGACATCAATAACGGGGTGACTCAGGGCCTCTCCTCGGCGATCTTCACCGACTCGGTGCGGTCCGGCGAGACCTTCCTCTCGGCCGAAGGATCAGACTGCGGTATCGCCAACATCAACATCGGCACGTCCGGTGCGGAGATCGGCGGGGCCTTTGGCGGCGAGAAGGAGACCGGTGGGGGTCGCGAATCCGGCTCCGACGCATGGAAGGCCTACATGCGTCGCCAGACCGTCACCATCAACTGGTCGGGGGAGCTCCCCTTGGCGCAAGGCATCGAGTTCGGATGAGCTCGTTCTCGGCGCTGGTCGAGGACGATGCCCGGTTGGCACGGCTGTTCGTGACGCTCGGGATCGGGGGGTTGATTGCGGCGCTCGTGGCTGCCGTGCTCGGGACAACGATCGTGCTCACCGTGTCGAACTCGATGGATCGCTCGCTCGTGGTGACGGCTGATGCCGTGACGGCTGCCGATGAGACGGTGGCCCTTGCCGCCGACACGATTGGCATCGTGAGTGATTCCTTCGACACGCTCGTGCCTTCGGCGGCGGTCGCCGCGACCGCGTTCGATGATGCCGCTGCCGTAGTGGTCGATACGACCGCGGTGGTGACGGTCGACGTCCCGGATGCTCTCGACGCGGTGCTCGCCGCCATGCCGGCCCTCGAGAGCACGGCGTCGGTGATCGACGGCGCGCTGCGCGTTCTCAGCTTCGTCGGCGTCGACTACGACCCGGAAGTCCCGTTCGAAGACGCCGTGGCCGAGCTCGAGGCGGCCATCGAACCACTCCCGGAGCAGCTTCGAGGACAGGGAGAGCCGCTCGACGCCCTGGCAGAAGATTTCGAGGAATTCGGCTCGGCGACCGCCGAGATCAGCGATGACCTCGTAGCGCTTCAGCTGCAGCTCGACGAGGCGGAGCGGCTTCTGGACACGTACGCATCGACTGCGGCAGCGGCGACGGCCGTGGTTGCGGACATTCGCAGCGATCTCGTGTGGCAGCGCTGGCTGATGGCCGGCGTTGTCGTGCTGGTGGCGCTCGGCTTTGCCGCCATCCAGATCGTCCCACTGACCCTTGCCCGGCGGCTGCGTGCCGGAGCTCCGGTTCCGTAGGCCGGGTCTACCCGAATCGGTATCCGACGCTGCGGACCGTGGCGATCCACGACGACCGCTCCTCGCCGAGCTTGGCTCGAAGACGTCGCACGTGGACATCGACGGTGCGTGAACCGCCGAAGTAGTCGTATCCCCAGACGTGCGAGAGGATTTGCTCGCGCGTCCACACGCGCTGCGGGTGCTCGACGAAGAACCGGAGCAGCTCGTACTCCATGAACGTGAGGTCCCGTGGCTGGCCGGCGATCGTTGCCTGGTACGTTGCCGTGTTCAGCTCGAGATCGTGGTGCCGGAGGACAGGATCGACTGACTCGACCGTATCGACACGGTCGAGCTTGCGGAGCCGCACCTTGAGTTCGGTGTGGTCGACGGGCGTGAGGATGAAGTCGTCGAATCCGGCCTCGGTGGAGAGGTTGGCCGTGAGGGTTCGGTCGACCACGAGAAGGACCGGGATGCCGAGCTCCTCGCGGATCTTCCTTCCGACGGTGATCGCGAGGCCGGCATCCTCCGACAACTCCACAACGGCGGCCGACCACCCGTGCTCCGGCTCGCGTCCGGCGGTGTCGGCAACGTCCGACACCGGAACGGGGCTGTATCCGGCGGTGATCAACGCACCGGTGAGGGCGGCTGACGGCGTCGGTGGGTAGACGGCAACGAACATCACAGCACCGGGAGGTATTCCTCGAGCTCGAATCGCGAAACGTGCTGCTCGTAGCGAGACCATTCACGGCGCTTGTTCTTCAGGAACCACTCGAAGACGTGCTCGCCGAGCGTGTCCCGAACCAGGTCGGACTCCTCCATCACCCGAAGCGCGGCATTCAGGTTCGTGGGCAGTCGCTCGATGCCGGACGCTCGAAGCTCGGCGTCGGACATGCCCAGCACATCATGTCCCATCTCGGCCGGCAACTCGTAGTGGTTCTCGATCCCGGACAGGCCGGCAGCGAGGATCACGGAGAGCGCGAGATATGGATTGGTTGCGGGATCAGGCGAGCGGTACTCGATCCGTGTCGAATCAGCCGTTCCACGTCTCGCCGCTGGGATACGAACGAGCGCCGTCTGGTCGTTGCGCGCCCACGTTTCGTAGACCGGGGCATCGAAGCCGCCCACGAGGCGCTTGTACGAGTTGACCCACTGGTTGGTGACGGCCGTGATCTCGTTGGCGTGACGCAGGAGCCCCGCGATGAACCCGTGCGCCACTTTCGAGAGGTCGTATTCGGCGCCGTCAGTGTGGAACGCGTTGGTCTCTCCTTTGAAGAGCGATAGGTGGAGGTGCAGGCCGGACCCGTCGTACGCTGCGAGTGGCTTCGGCATGAACGTCGCGTACAGACCGTGCTCCATGGCGACTTCCTTCACGACGAGCCTCGTCGTCATGAGGCTGTCGGCCATCGTCAACGCGTCGGTATGGCGCAGGTCGAGTTCGTGCTGCGACGGCGAGACCTCGTGATGGGAGAACTCGACCGGTATCCCGAGCTCTTCCAGCGCGACAATCGTGGACCGGCGATACTCCTGGGCGACGTCGAGCGGTGTCAGATCGAAGTACCCGCCGCGGTCGAGGACCTTCGGTTCCGGGCCGGAGTCGGCGAAGTAGAAGTACTCCACCTCCGGTGCCACGTAGAAGGTGTAGCCGAGGTTGGAGGCTCGCTTCATTGTGCGCCTCAATACGTGGCGCGGGTCCCCTTCGAACGGCTCGCCTTCGGGGGTGACGATGTCGCAGAACATGCGTGCGACGTCGGCCCCGCCGGACTTCCAGGGGAGGACCTGGAACGTCGTCGGGTCCGGTTTGGCGAGCATGTCGGCCTCATAGGTGCGCGAGAAGCCATCGATCGATGATCCGTCGAACGTGAGGCCATCCTCGAGCGCGACCCGAAGCTCTGCGGGCGTGATCGCGAACGATTTGAGGAACCCCAGAACGTCCGTGAACCAGAGCCGTACGAAGCGGATGCCCCGCTCCTCGACCGTTCGCAGTACATATTCGTGCTGTCTGTCCATAGGTGTGTCGGCCTCCGAGGGCACCATCGTACGGCGCTGCTGGTATGGCGCCAGTGGTCGTTGGCGAGGAAACACAGTGTTCACACTGCGGTTACGGCGGGGTAACGACGGTCTGGCAGAGTATTCGGGTACTCAGCCGACGACGCGCGCCCGCGTCGTGGGAGCGGAC
>JAHEEL010000220.1:2114-3356 GCA_024640745.1 Actinomycetes bacterium | reverse complement strand
GACGACGTCGAGTCCGTAGATCTCGTGGAACTCCCCGGCCTCCGTAAGAGCCGTGCCGGTCATCCCGGCGAGCTTCTCGTACTGACGGAAGTAGTTCTGCAGCGTGATGGTGGCGAGGGTCTGGTTCTCTTCTTTGATGCGGACCCCCTCCTTCGCCTCGATCGCCTGGTGGAGCCCCTCGCTGTAGCGCCTTCCCTCGAGAATCCGGCCGGTGAACTCGTCGACGATCTTCACCTCGCCGTTGGCCACGACGTAGTCGACGTCGCGCTGGTAGAGCGCCTTCGCTTTGAGCGCCACATCGAGGTGGTGCACCAGATCGGTGTTCGTGTGGTCGTACATGTTGTCGACACCGAGGAAGTGCTCGACCTGGGAGACGCCCGCCTCCGTGGTGATGACCTGGCGCTTGCCCTCCTCGACCTCGTAGTGCTCTTCGGCACGCAGCCGCTGGGCGATGCGGGCGAAGTCGCGGTACCACTTGGCGGTCTCGCCGACCCGGCCGCTGATGATGAGCGGCGTCCTCGCCTCGTCGATGAGGATCGAGTCGACCTCGTCGACGATGGCATATGCATGCCCCCGCTGGACCATGTACTTGGGATCCATGGCCATGTTGTCGCGTAGGTAGTCGAACCCGAATTCGTTGTTGGTTCCATAGGTGACGTCGGCTGCGTACGCAGGACGCCGCTCGTCCGGCTGCATGTCGGCCTGAATCAGCCCGACCGTCAGACCGAGAAAACGGTGGACGCCACCCATCCACTCGGCGTCGCGCTTGGCCAAGTAGTCGTTGACCGTCACGACGTGGACTCCAAGGCCCGCCAGTGCATTGAGGTAGACCGGCATGGTGGAAACGAGCGTCTTGCCCTCGCCGGTGCGCATTTCGGCGATCGCCCCGCTGTGCAGCGCGGCCGCACCGATCACCTGCACGTCGTAGTGGCGTTGCCCCAACACGCGATGGGCAGCCTCGCGGACTACGGCAAACGCTTCGGGCTGAAGGTCCTCGAGGGTTTCCCCTGCCTCCAAACGCGCTCGGAACTCGCCCGTCTTGGCACGAAGTTCATCGTCGGACAGGGGCTGGATCGAGGGCTCGAAGGCGTTCACCTCGGCCATGACGGCCTCGAGGTGCTTCATCTTCTTGCCTTCGCCCGCGCTCAGGACTTTGCTCAGCAGGGCCATGGATTCGCCATCATATCTGTGAGTGGAGGATGACCGACAGGGTCTTGAACTCGAGCTCCGATGTGAGCTGAA
>JAHEEL010000220.1:1029-2104 GCA_024640745.1 Actinomycetes bacterium | reverse complement strand
GATTCCAGCAACGAGCCCGGGTCGACGCCGGCTTCATCCGGCATCATCTGCGATTGCACCGTCATGCCTGCCGACTCGACTGGTTCCGGTGTCTCGAGCAGGCTGCCGTCCGACGACCGCACCACCAGGCCGCGCGGCTCGCCTCCCGAAGCCTCGATCACCATGACGACCCGACCACCTTCCATCAACAGCAACGAGCCCGGGGGGTACTCGCCCGTCATCTGGATGAACAACCTCAGCAAATCGGCGTCGTAGTTGGTCCCGGCTCCTTCGAGCAGAACCCGCAACGCTTCGTTGGGAGTCCTGGCGGGCCGATACGGCCGGAACGAGGTGATGGCGTCATAGGCGTCGGCGATGGCCACGATCCGACTGAACAGGTGGGGCCGCTTCGCCCCGAGGTCGGGATACCCACCACCATCGATCCGGGCATGGTGCTCGAGCGCCACGGCGGCTGCGATCTCCTTGCCGGTGCCGGAGGCGGCCAGAATCGTGGCTGCCCCCTCCTGCGGGTGCAGGCGAACCTGGGCCCAATCCTCATTCGAGAGTCGCCCCGGATTCCGCAGCGCCGCCTCATCGACGACCACGCGGCCGACATCGTGCAGGAGGGCGCCCAGACCGAGCAGACGCATCTGCTCCCGATCGAACCCCGCAAATCGTCCGAGCGCCATCGACAGGAGGCACACGTTGACGGAGTGGTAATAGGTGACCTCGTCGTGGTTCTGCACCGTGGCAAGGAGCATCGACGAGGACGAGTCCGCCGCACCACCTGCGATGAGCTGATCGACCGCCTCCATGACACCATCGAGGTGCAGTGATCCGCCCCTGACCCCGCGCAAGGCATCGAGCGAAAACGCGTACGACCGTCGGAGACCATGCATCGGGCGGATCTCGAGATCCGAGGTCCGGAGTTGGTGGTCGTTGATGAGCACGGTGCCTTCGGCAGGCATGTCGTCCGATGACCTGGCGATCAACCTCGCGAGATCGCGCAGGTCGTTCTGCGTCACGCCGCGCATGACGGTGATCGAGTCGATCTTGCGCTCCTGGAGCTCGGTGAGGAGCGAATCGAACTCGGTGC
>JAHEEL010000220.1:0-1019 GCA_024640745.1 Actinomycetes bacterium | reverse complement strand
CAGCATCTTGCGACCGAGATAGAACGAATCGCCGACGATCGACACGACGGCCTCGTCGGGTCCGGCGACGAGCACCTCGGCCGCCCCGAGCAGCGCAACGACCGCGTCGTCGACGCTGTCGACGGTGTCGCCGCGTGAGACACGATGCACCGCGTTGGACAGGGCCCTCAGGAAGTTGCGCCCGAGCAGTTCACTCATCGGTCAACTCCTCCAGCGCCGCACGAGCGGCATCCCGCGTCGCCTTCGAGGCGCCGAGCGCGAACTTCCGATTGGCAAGGGTGTCAAGCGCATCTCGCACCACCTGGCCGCGGCGTTCGGCGATGATCCCGACGAGTCGCTTGGCCTCGTCGGCCGACCCGATACCGCTCTGGAGCACCTCGACCAGACCGGGCACGACGGCATCGGCAGGGTTAGCACGCAGCAGCGATGTCGCCGCCTTGCGCACCGCAGCGCTCGGATCCTTGAGCGAACCGAGCACCAGCGGGATGGCGTCATCCACGCGCAGGGCCGCAATGGCGCGCAACGCCTCGATGCGTACCCGCTCGTCATCGTGAGACCACAGCGACTCCAGCGCAGGAAGCGCCGTCGGGCGGCCGGCCTTGCCGATGGCGATCGCGATGTTGCGAACCACGAACCAACGGGGATCGGCGAGCCGGGCGGTGAGGTGACGGACATCGCCCCTCCCGGCCATGCCGAGAAAGTCGACGATGTGGCGGCGATTCACGATCGGATCGTTGGTCACGATCTGGGACACGAGGAACTCGACGAGCGGCTCACCCCAGGCGGCAAGCAGTGGTCCGGCGGCGGGCGGGCTTCCGCTCTCGACGAGACCGACGACGAGGTCGCGCAGCAACTCCTCGCGCGAGACCTCTCGCCTCGCCTCGGCGACGATGTGGGAAAACTCCTCGGCAAAGACCGGAGCCTCCACCAGGGACCGGAACCACATCCCGGCCGGCTCGTACTCGCGGCTCCGGACACCGGCCGCAACCTTGCCGGACCAGATCCTCAGCAAACGACGA
>JAHEEL010000055.1 GCA_024640745.1 Actinomycetes bacterium | reverse complement strand
CGTCGTCGGCGGCTCCGTCGTCGGCGGCTCCGTGGTCGGCGGCTCCGTGGTTGGCGGCTCGGTGGGTGGCGGCTCGGTCGTCGGCGGCTCCGTGGTTGGCGGCTCCGTGGTCGGCGGGGCGGTCGTCGTCGTGGTGGCGGGCTCTTTCGGCTTCGGCTGCTTGTAGCTCCAACTCCACGACTGCTTGGTGACGCTGCCGTCCGGGTGGGCCATGACCCGGGTGATGGTGTTCCCTGACCGCTCCGACGTGCACACCCGCCCACCGTTGTTCCCGTAGAACGTGACGGTGATAGAACCACCGGTGTACGACGTGTCGATGAAGACGGGCGCGTCAGAATCGTTGCGGAAGATGACATCGGGCTTCGGGTAGCCGAGCGTCGCCTCACGCACGTACGGGTAGCGCGAGAAGTAGAGGCTGTGCGGCTGATGCTCGACATCCTCGTAGCATCCGAAGAAGACGGCGTTGTAGAAGGTTGTGGCGAACTGGCTCGTCCCGCCCCCAACGTTCACCGGGGAGTCACAGCAGTAGACCTCACCGTTGATGATCGCGCCGGCCCGCACGTACCCCTCGGCCGTTGTGCGCTTGCCCGCCGTCTCGTTGATCGAGAAGGTCTCACCCGGCATCACGATCGATCCGTCGATCTCATCCGCGAGCCTGTGGATATTCGTTACGCGGCTTGCACAGCAAGGGTGATACGTCGTGAACGTCGAGACTTCTTCGAACGGCCCCATGGCCTCGGCCATCTCGGTCGTCAAAGCCGGAGCGTCGCCGATCATCGTGGGCATCCGCGCAACGCCGGTTTCGAGCGCCGCGTCGATCACGACCTCCGGCAACGCCTCAAGGTCCACGACCACACCCGGCTCAGAGGGAACGATCGTGACTTCCTGTGTGTCCTTGTCGAACAGGAACCGGGCGTCGACCGGAGGCGACGAGAACCGCTCTGCGTCGTCGATGGCCAAATCGCGCAGGGTCGCTTCATCCATCTCGACCACGATCGTCGCCGGGGAGTTCACCACCACTTCGCTGCGAAGCGCGGATGCCAGGCCGGCCTGCGTGTACATCAACCGGCCGTCGAAGCCCTCGCGCCAGAGCATCACCGGCTCGCCGATGAGGTCGTTCGCATGCGCGACCGCATCATCCACCTGCCGTTTGGTGACCACCGGTTCGAGATCGGTGAGCGGCAAGGCAACGGGAATACGATCGAGCGTGTTGAGCGACTCGGAGATGATCGCGAACGCAGGAGGACGGTCGATCAAGGCGCCGGGCCGCGGGTACTCCGGGACCGCGACGTTGTTCTCCACGAGCACCGCGCCCTCATAGGCCGGCTGATCGACGACCGAGCGATCCCAGTCGTGAAGCACGACTTCAATCATGGTTTCGTCGACGGTGGTCGGGATCTCCACCACGAGCGGGGACCACCGCGCTCGAGCCCAACCGACGAAATCGGTCAGGATTCCACCGGTACGCCGCAACGCAAGCGCCTCGTCGACGATCGCCTGTTCATCGATGGCGAGGCCGGCATCGGCTGGATCGAGGACGACGTCGACTCCGTCAACGACGAACGGGGCTGGTGTCGTCACCAGGGCCTGCTCATACTCAGACAGCGCCGTCAAGGCGTCCTCGGTCGACAGCCCCGACAGATCGACTTCCGCAGCCGAAACACTGCGCCCGATCCGCTCGGTGTGGATCACCTCGTCGTACACGAAGGACCCCCCGATGATCAACACGATCATCACGGGTACCGCGATGGCGAGAGCAATCAGAGAGCGGCGCACAACAGTCCTCGTCGTTCCAAGTCACCGGGAGTGTATGGCAGAACACTCTTTGTGCAACGACTCTCCGTGTCCGGCCTGCCCTACGCGAACGATCTGGGGATCTCGAGCCGGCTCCAATCCGGCTCGACGTAGTCGCCCGCCGGTTGACGCTCCGGAAGATCGAGCGACGGAGGGGTCAGGTCCTCGTACGGGATCTGTGAGAGGAGATGGCTGATGACGTTGAGGCGTCCGGCCTTCTTGTCTTCGAGATCGGCAAGGTGCCAAGGTGCCCAGGCTGTGTTCGTGTGCTCGAACGTCACGTCTCGGGCCCGGGAGTAATCGACCCAACGAGAACGAGCTTCGAGGTCCATGGGGCTCAGCTTCCATCGCTTCCTGGGATCGGTGTTCCGCGCCTGGAATCTGCGTTCCTGCTCTTCGTCACTGGTGTGCAGCCAGTACTTGATGACGATGATGCCGTCATCCACCAGCGTTTCTTCGAATTCCGGACAGAGCACGAGGAAGCGCTGATACTGCTCCTCGGTGCAGAACCCCATCACCTTCTCAACATTCAACCGGTTGTACCAGGAGCGGTCGAAGAGAACCATCTCCCCGGCTGCCGGAAGATGAGCGACGTAGCGCTGCAAGAACCACTCGGTCTTCTGGCGTTCCGTTGGCACGGGGAGCGCAACGGTTCGCACCACGCGAGGATTCAGCCTCCTCGTGATCGTCTTGATGGTGCCGCCCTTGCCGGCAGCATCCCGACCTTCGAAGATCACCACGACGCGCAAGCCCTGGTCCTGGATCCATGCTTGCAGCTTTGCAAGCTCGGTCTCGAGCTTGCCGAGCTGAGCGTTGTATTCCTTTGTCTTCATGCTCCGCAGCGTAGTGGCCGCACGCCTGGGGCACCGACCTAGGAAGCCTTGCGGCGGGCCCGGTCCCGGATCCGCCGGCGATACCGTCGACGCTCCGAAGCGTCCATGCCGCCCCACACGCCGTCCGGCTGCCCGGTCTCCAGGGCGAAGCTCAGGCACTCCTCCTGCACGGGGCAGGTGGCACAAATCGACTTCGCCGTACGCGCCGCCCCCGGCACGTCGCTCGGGGGAAAGAACACCTCGGCCGAATACGACGCGCAAGCTGCCTGGTCACGCCACGGTTCTTCAAGATCGAAGTACAGCTCACCAAACATCTGCACCGTTCTCTGCTCCACGTTTCGGTTCGTTCCGGTGAAACGCCAGCTGTGGCGCGATTGTTCCCGGGTCCGAGCCGGCAATGGATTACGGCGTTGGTCCGGCCGCCACGTCGTCAAACGACCATTCGAGGTCGCTGTCACATCGCACAACACCCTCGACCCGCCCGACGAGCTCCTCGAGGAGCTTCGCGTCTGATCGGTTCGGGACTTGCCCGGACAGCCGTACGACGCCGTCACTGACGCGAACCGAAACCTCGCTTGGCTCGAGCATCAGAATCCGTCGAATGACCCCTCTTTCGACGGCATCTACGATCGCCGCATCGTCTCGGGCAAACGCGACCAGGATGTCGGCTCGGCTCACGATGCCCTCGAGATGACCTGCCGGATCGACGACGGGGAGTCGCTTCACCTTGCGGTCGGCCATCAATCGCGCCGCTTCTGCGATCGTGGCGTTGCGATCGACGACGATTGGATAGCTCGTCATCGCTGCCTCGACGATCGATGGAATACGGGTCTGCCGGTCGCCGAAGACGGTGTCGAATACCCGCCGGCGGCCCGGTCCGCGGCCCGCCTCGGCCTCGATGAAGTCGGCCTCGGTGATGATGCCGACCACCGTGTCGTCCGCATCGACGACCGGTAGCCCCGAGACGCCGGTCTCGATCATGGCTCTCGCCGCTCGCTTCAACGACCAGGTCGGCTCTGCCGCCACCACATCGGTCGTCATCACATCAACAACCCTCACTGCGCCCCCTTTCGGCACCAAACGCTCAAGAGCCGGGTTCTACTGGCTCCACTCTTCCGGTGGGTATTGGTGTTCATGCTGCGTTGCGACACGAGCGGCATAGGCAGCCGCTTCGCTGCGTCGTGACATCTCCATCTTCGCGAGGAGGTTGGACACGTAGTTCTTCACCGTCTTCTCGGCAAGGAACATGTCCTCGGCGATCTGGCGGTTGGTCTTGCCGTCTGCGATCAGATCGAGGATTCGACGCTCCTGTGGTGAGAGCCTCCGAATGAGCGGATCGTCCACAGTGTGCCCCCGCAGTCGGTCAAACAGAGGCTCGGCCATGGCGGGATCGAGCAAAGTCTCACCGGCGCCCACTCGTCGAATGCTGTCGATGAGTGCTTCCGCGTCAATCCGCTTGAGGACGTAGCCGGCAGCGCCGGCCATGATGGCGGACATCAGCGCTTCCTCGTCGGCAAACGACGTCAGGATCAGCACACCTACATCGGGCCATCGATCGACAATCTCACGACACGCCTCGACACCGGAGCCATCCGGGAGGCGCACGTCCATGACCACAACATCCGGGACGTCGTAGCCCACACGGCGGACACCTTCCTTGGCCGTTCCGGCCTCACCGACGACCGTGAGGTCATCGTAGGAGTCGATGAGTGACCGGAGCCCGCGTCGCACGACTTCGTGATCGTCGACGAGCACGACGCGGAGCGAACCGGCTGGCTTCTTCTTGCGTGGCACACCCGAAAACTACCGCATTTCCGTAGCTGACGGACGGCTGATTGCCATGAGCGGGGAGCGTGTAGCCTGCCCTCGTGGTTTTGCGACAGTTCACTCCCGCACGGTTGCGCGATCTGGTCGAGGGGGCCGCCGCCGTTGCCGGCCAGACCGACCTGCAGGCAATCCTCGCCACCACGGTTGAGATCGCCATGGACCTCACCGGTGCGCCCCACGGAGCGCTCGGAGTCGTCGGCCAGCACGGCTCACTCGTCGACTTCGTACACGCCGGCTTCGATCCGGAGACCGCCGAATCGATTGGAGGGCCGCCGCAGGGCCGCGGCGTGCTCGGTTTGATCTCCCGCGAGGGCAGGACCGTTCGGCTCGACGACATCTCCCAGCATCCCGACTCGGTGGGCATGCCGCAGCACCATCCTGCGATGGGACCGTTCCTCGGCGTCCCCGTGCGTGCCGGACCAAGCCTCTTCGGCAATCTCTATCTCACCGACAAGGAGGGGGGATTCACCGAGGAGGATGAGGCGCTGGTCGAAGCGCTCGCAATGATTGCCGGCACGGCGATCCGGACGGTTCGGCTCCAGCGCCGCCTACAGAGCCTCGCAGTAGCCGAAGACCGGGAGCGCATTGCTCGCGACCTGCACGACGCCATCATCCAGGACCTCTTCGCCGTTGGGCTGTCGCTTCAGGGCCAGGCGCTCAAGGTCGTCGATCCTGAGATTCGAAGAGCCCTCGAGCAGGACGTCGAGAGCCTCGACCGCACCATCACCTCGCTGCGTGGATTCATCTTCGATCTCGGTGCGCCGGCGGGAGACCAGCGGACCCTCCGGTCGGAGCTTCGCGAGCTCGTGACGCGCCTCGCAGGACCGCACGACACGGAAGTTCAAGTCACCTATACGGGGACCCTCGACACGCTCCCGGGCCGCGTCATCGAGGACGCGACCCAGCTCGTACGCGAGTCGCTCAGCAACTCGTTGCGCCATTCCGAGGCGGATCGCATCTCGATCGAGATCCACGGCGGCGACGATCGACTTGCGCTCACGATCTCCGACAACGGGATCGGATTCGATCCGGCCGACGTTGCCTGGGGGCTGGGACTGACAAACCTCCGGGAACGAGCGACGCGGGCCGGTGGCCAGATATCCATCGACTCGGAGGCCGAAACCGGAACGACCATCCGGGCGTCGCTGCCGCTCTGAGTGGTCGCACGACAACTCCTTTGGTAGATAGCACCGAAGGGCGCTAGATTTCCGGGTTCCGATACCTCTCGTAAATGGGGATTCATGGACCTGACGGTCGCTTCAGCCGGTGATGACATCACCGTTCCCGCCGGAACGACGGCGGTGATCGGCGCGGACCCGTCGGCGACGATTCGTGTCGCTCGACCCGGTATCTCGCGACGCCATGCCGTCGTCAAATATGATGGATCGCACTGGGTCTTGCAGGATGCCTCGAGCCGCAACGGCACCTTCCACAACGGGGCGCGGATCCAGTTCCTGGACATCACCGGTCCTACGAGGGTCCTCCTCGGACACCCGACGGAGGGTACCGAGGTCGACCTCACGCCGGTGGCCGCAGCGGGAAGTGCGCCGGCTCCGAAGGCCGCCCCCCCGTCGAAGGCCGCCGCCACACCGGTGGCGTCAACGACGCGGACGGCGACACCGGCTGCCGCGCCGTCTGCTCCGCCCGCTCAGCGCACTCGAGTGGCGCCGGCGACCGGACCGGCAGATCCGCGACTCGATGATCTCGTTGCCGCCTTGAACGACTCCGTCAAGTCGATCCGTGGTCTGACCTGGTCGGTTTGGGCAATGATCGCCGTAACGGCCGTCCTTGCGATCCTGACCCTCTTCGTAGGTGTCATCGGAAACTAGCCAGACCCAAGACCGGAGACGGCGGGTCCGGTCTCTGGTCCAGCGTCTCTGGTCCAGCGTCTCTGGTCTAGCGTCTCTTCTCTGTGCTCAGTCTTCGTCCTGGGCGGATCTGAGGTACTTCTCGACCTCCGCGCCGATCTCGTCGGCCGACGGAACGTCCTCAAACGGGGTGATGCGCTCCGAACGCTCCTCTTGCATCAGCTCGAGCCGCTCGACATATTGGCGAGCATCTTCACGTTCGGCCAGGTCCTCGTCGATCTGCTCGAGCTGGGTCGCAGCCTCCAGCGCGAGCTCCCCAATTGGGAAGCGCACATCGATCTGGGCGCCGACGCGCTCGATCAAGCTCAACACCCCCGGGCGGAACGGACTCTGGAGATAGTGCGGCACCTGAGCCCAATAGCCGATCGCCGGTATGCCGTGGTCGGCGATTCCCTGACGCAATACGCTGACCGCGGCGCCCGGCACCACCAGATCGTCCGGCAGCACCTCATCGCCGTCGCGGAGCAACGCGCCGTCGGACGTGGTGCACACGACGCGAATCGGTCGGGTATGGGGAACGGGAGCCGGAACGGCGCCAAGCGTGACGAACTTCACAACGCGGTAGCGCTCCGCCAGTCCGACGAACTCCTCCGTGAGCTCCCGCCAGCGGAAGTCGGGCTCGTTGCCAACCGCAACGAGCAGATCCACTCCCTCGACACTCCGGTGCACGATCTCGAGGCGGGGCCATACGACGTCGGTGAGGTCACCCGCCGAGAAATGCAAGGTGGGCCGTGACGATCGGTAGTCGAACAGATCGTCCGGTTCGAACGCAGCGACCACGTCGCCGCCTTCCGCAATTCGTTCGGCGGCGTCGGTGCCGACCGACGCCGCATCGACCCATCCCGACATCGCCAACAGCATGACGGGGCGGTCCAGTTCGAGGTCCTTGGCAAACGAGAGAAGGCTCATCGCTGCCGACGATACTCAGCTCTGAGGCGTCACGTGACGAGGAAGCCGGCGGCCCGAGCTTCACCGTCCATCCGCTCGATGACGCGGCGCCGCAGCTCATCGAAGAACTCAGGCGTGTTGAACACCTCGACGTCCGATTCGCCCATGGGGCCGTGTGCCTCGGCAGGGAGCCGATAGTCGCTCACGACGAATCCCTGCCGCCGCTCGATCGCGTAGCCACGCAGTTGCGTGCGAAGCGCAACCGACCGCAGGTCGTCACCCGAAATGCCAAGGCTCGTGGCGATCTGGAGCGCCTCCGCCTCGAATTCAGGACTGGCGTTGGTGAACTTGCACAGCCCGGTGAGGTCGTCCAGCAAGTAGAGCGGACCGCTCTCGGTAATCGCTTCGACCCAGTAGTCCAGATCGGTCTGCCCCTCGGTGGCATAGAGCATGAACGTTCGCATCGACATGTGCCCGCCGGCCAGCGCCCACGGGAATCCTGGATTCGTTTGTGGCTGATACGCCGGGTACTCGATTCCCTTCGAGTGCATTGCATACTGGGTCTCTCCGAGCCGGTCGGACAGGCGCTTCACCCCACCACCGAGATCCGGCAACTGGCCTGCGGCCGCTCCGCGTATCGCTTGCTCCACCCCGGCGACGTCCCCGTAGGCCAGTCCGTCGAGCAGGACGGGGCCGTTGCGTCGGTTGTACTCCATGATGTAGCCGAGTGTCACCCCGAGCGATATCGAGTCCATACCGAGTTCGTCGCAGAGGCGGATGAGCGATAGCGCTGCGTCCGCGTCGTAGATACCCAGATTCGACGAGAGCAGCGCGAGCGGCTCGTAGTCGACCTTGGCGCGGAAGCGGCCCGCGTCGCCGTCGGAATCCTCGTCATAGACGTTCTTGTGGCATCGGATTCCGCAGAGAAAGCAGCTCTCTGCCTTGACCACGTATGGCCCGGCCTCGACGGTCGGACGGTACAAGGCAATCGCGTCGGCGGTGCCGGGCGGCGAGAAGTTGAACTCTGGGAGGGACTGCTCCTCGTGCATCCATTTCACATTCCGCCACGTTCCGCCGCGGTCGTCCGGGAGATCCCGATATCGCGCGCTGGCGGGTCCGACGCTGATCTCACGATTGACCTCGCGCAGACCGCGGGTGCGGGCGGGATCGGGACCGTCGGCGGCGATCGCCCAGAGGTTCTTCGATGCCATGACGCCGCCGTATCCGCCGCGGCCACAGAATCGCTGCTTGGGATCACCGCTCTTGAGCTGGTTGTCGGTGGAGAGGCCGATCGCCGCGTAGCGCATCGTCTCGTAGTGCTCGGCTGCCGGACCGATCGTTGCGAAATGGGCCTCGGGGTAGCGGCTGTGCAAGACCTGAATGCGTTCGTTGATCGTGCGCCCGGAGAGATCCGAGGCGTCGAGAAACTCGAATCGAGCCGGATCGTTGTCCTCTCCAGGCGTCACATGAATGAACACCGGCCGTGCAGCGCGCCCCGAGAAGATCACTTCGTCGACGCCGAGACCACGGAGCTTCGTACCGAAATGCCCGCTACCCGCGCTCCACATGAGACCCGGAGCGCCGCTGTCGGAGGCTTTCAGCGGCGAATAGCCGTGGAAGAACGTACGGAGACCCGTCATCACGCTCGTCCCACTCAGCAAGCCGAGGTTCATCACAAGCGGTGCAGACGGGGCGTACGGATCGTGGACGGCGACATCCCCGAGCAGCTTCATCGCACGAGCGATGCCGCCGAGCGCGTCTTCGAGATCCTCACTCTGAACGACCTCGAACCGAACCGACTCATCGGTGAGATCTATCCGGTATCGGCGGATCATGACCGACGTCACGGGCAGCACTGCACCCTCGCTCACCATCCCACGTCCCTTCGCTCGGCCGGCGCACATGGTAGCGACCACCGGGAGCCCCGATGGATGGTGCGCTAGAGGTAGAGACCGGTGTGGTCCTCCTTCGTCGGAGCCTCGAGCGCGCGGCGCCTCCGCATCTGCTCCAGCTGGGCCTGAGCCGACATCTGCTGCGACCACAGCGACGCCTGGATCCCCTGGAACAGGCCTTCGAGCCAGCCGATGAGCTGTGCTTGGGCCACGCGGATCTCGGGCTCGGTCGGTGTGTTGCTCTCGAGCGGAACGAAGATGGTGTCGAGCTCCTCCTTGAGGTCGTCGGACAACACGTCGCGCAGCTCGTCGATCGAGCGGTGGTACACGTTGAGGAGGCGGTGCCGACCGACGTCATCCATGCCCGACGCGCGGACTTCTTCGAGCATCGCACGGGTCATCGAAGCAATACGGATCAGCTTTGACGGCTCGCTGACGTACGTACCTTCGTCTTCGGGCTCTTCTCCGGTGGTCGCATCGACCACCTGTGGCTCCAGCGGCTCCTCGTCGTCGGTTGTCGTTGGGGTTTCGATCTCGTTCTCCATACACCCATGCTACGGCGACGCGGCACGGGACGAGACGGTACCCTCGAACCTCATGAGTGACGCAGCAACGCCGGGCGACGGGCCCAAGCGGTCGCGGAAGTGGTGGAAGGTCCTCGTGGTCGCCGTTGCGGCTCTTCTCGTGGTTCTCGTCGTCGGCACGGCGGTGTTCATGCGGGTCGCGGTGCGGCGCGCCTTCCCCGATGTCGAAGGCGAGGCGGCCGTTGCCGGACTCGACGCCGGGGTCACCGTGATACGCGACACCATGGGCGTGCCGCACATCTTCGCATCGAGCACCAACGACCTGTTCATGGCCCAGGGCTATGTGCACGCGCAGGAGCGGTTCTGGCAGATGGACGTCTGGCGGCACATCGGATCGGGACGACTCTCCGAGATGTTCGGCGAGTCGCAAGTCGAGACCGACACGTTCCTCAGGACCCTCGGATGGCACGAGGTCGCCGAGGCACAGTATGCCGCGTCCTCACCAGAGATGCAGGCGATCGTGGATGCCTACGCCGACGGCGTGAATGCCTATCTCGCCGCGCAGTCCCCGGCCGATCTCAGCTTCGAGTACACGGTGCTCGAACTCACCAATCATGCATACAACCCGGAACCGTGGAGCCCGGTCGACACCCTGAGCTGGGGTCTCGCCATGGCGTGGGACTTGCGCGGCAACATGGATGCGGAGATCGAGCGCGCCATGCTGCTCGGAACACTGAGCGAGACGCAGGTTGCCCAGCTCTTCCCGCCCTATCCCGGCGAGGTCAACCCCTATATCGTCGCCGCTGCGGACAACCTGGCCACGGTTGAAACTCCAGCAGCGGCGACACTCCAGTCGGTGCAGGCGGTGCGCTCAGCGTTGTCATCGGTTCAAGAGAACCTCGACCTCCTGGCAGCGCTCGGCGGATCCGATCCCGAATCGGGCATCGGCTCCAACTCATGGGTGGTGTCGGGCGAGCACACGCAGACCGGCGCGCCCATCCTCGCGAACGACCCGCACCTCGCCATCCAGATGCCGTCGATCTGGTTCCAGAACGGTCTCCACTGCACCGAGGTGTCGGGGGCCTGTCCGTTCGACGTCGCCGGCTTCTCGTTCGCCGGCGTACCCGGTGTCATCATCGGCCACAATGCCGACATCGCGTGGGGCGTCACCAACCTCGGCCCCGATGTGCAGGACCTCTACATCGAGAAGGTCAACCCGGACAACCCGAACCAGTACGAGGTCAACGGTGAGTGGGTGGACGTGGCCGTACGCGAGGAGACCATCTCTGTGGCCGGCGGTGACCCCGTGATCATCGACGTGAAGACCACCCGCCATGGACCGATCATCTCCGGACCGTACGAGGCGCTCGACGACTTCGGAACATCAGGCATCGCCACACCGGAACCGTACGCGGTCTCGCTGAAGTGGACCGCTCTGGACGCGAATCCCGGCATCGTTCAGACCTTCATCGGACTGGACTTGGCGCGGAGCTGGGACGAATTCAGGGCTGCGCTCGCATCTTTCACGGTGCCGGCGCAGAACTTCATCTATGCCGACACGTTGGGCAACATCGGCTACCAAGCACCCGGGTTCATCCCGATCCGGGCGAACGGGGACGGAACCCTGCCGGTGGCAGGATGGACCGACGATTACGAGTGGACCGGGTTCATCCCGTTCGATGAACTGCCGCGTTCATACAACCCGGAGGTCGGCTACATCGTCACGGCCAACAACGCCGTCGTCGATGACGCCTACCCCTATCACATCACCTACGACTGGAACCATGGATACCGGGCACGGCGGATCGTCGATCTGGTCGGGTCCAACTCTGGAATCAGTCTCTCGCAACACGGCTCGATCCAGTTCGACTCGTTCAGTCTCAATGCCGAGCGCCTCGTTCCGTATTTCGTCGAATTCGACAATCCGCTGAGCGAGGTCTTCGCGACCTGGGACCTCGGCAACCAGTCCGATTCGTCTGCCGCTGCGGCGTTCAACGCCGCATGGGCGCGTCTGCTCGAGTACACGTTCCACGACGACCTGCCGGAGGACTACTGGCCCGACGGCGGTGGGCGTTGGTTCACGGTGGTCGGCCGCATGCTCGAAGACCCCGATGACGCGTTCTGGGACGATCAGACCACCGAGGCGGTCGAGGACCGCGACGCCATCATTTCCCGAGCGCTGGAAGCGGGCT
>JAHEEL010000219.1 GCA_024640745.1 Actinomycetes bacterium | reverse complement strand
ACCCGCCACCAGGGCCGGTGCGCTGTCCGCAGCGCGAATCCGCATCGAGGACCAGATCGCTCGACTGCGGGCGATCGCCGACAGCCTCGACGCTGCGTTGGAAACACGGACGAAGGGAATGAACATGACACCGGAGGAAAGGCTCTCCGTCTTCGGGGATTTCGACCCAACCGAGCACGAGCAGGAGGCGGAGGAACGCTGGGGCGGAACCGATGCCTATGCGGAGTCCGTCCGTCGAACAGCCTCCTACTCCAAAGCCGACTGGGAGGAGATGGCCATGGAGGCCGACGGCATCTATCGCGGATTCGCCGAGCTCATGGCGGCCGATGTTCCGGTCGCAGACTCCAGGGCCGCCGCACTCGTCCAAGCGCACCGCGACCACATCTCTCGATGGTTCTACGACTGCACACCGGAGATCCACGCCGGGCTCGGGCAGATGTACGCCGCTGACCCGCGGTTCGCTGAAAACATCGACAAGGCGGGAGGCAATGGCGTCGCGGCGTACCTCTCGGCTGCCATCGAGGTGGCGTACGCCTAGCGGCAAGCGGCGTCACGCTGGCATCGGGAGATAGCGCAAGGGCTCAGCGATGAAGGCTGTGCGATCGACGATCGCGGCTGCGCCGAGCGCCCGCACCCCGGGTACGCCGAGTTCGTCGACGGTATCGGCCACACACACGATGAGGCTGGACCTGTCGGCGAATCCGCGTATCACATCGGCTGCGCGATCCACGCCGAGGTCGAGGTCCACAACCACGACGCTCGGCTCTCCGCCATCGGCGACGTCGTAGCCAGCTCGCACCACCGCATCAGCAAGCGACTCGGCGTGGTCACTGGTAGCGAATACGCCGGCCCGTGGTCGACTCGGGACAACTGCGGCCACCCGCTCCAGACCCCAGCGCAGGTGGGCTTCGTGTGCCCTTGCACCGAGTACCTGAGATGACCCTGGCGATAGACCGAACCGGTCCCACGGTGCAATGCTCGGCACGGTGTCAGCGCCCGGGATCTCGGTCCCGAGCGTCGAAAGCGCCCGATCGATGGGCCGCAGGGCCTCCCGAAACAGCTCGAGTGGGCTCTGGCGTTGATGCTCGGGCGGTGTCGCATCCAAACCGGTGAGGAGACCGTCGAGGACTTCGGTGCCTTCGACGACTGCGTCCGCAAGAACGATGTCGATCGAGACGTTGCGTTCCCGCAGCCATCCGGCGACGTACTCTGGAAACGCTGCAACGAAGGCGGAACGGAGTTCCGACCGATCGGATGGCTCGCTCAAGTTCACTCCGATGTACGCCGACCACACCAACATACCGCCTACCATCGATGGCACCAGTCAAGGGGAACCATGCGCAAGTATCTGATCGTTTTCGCAATGCTCACACTCCTGCTCAGTGCATGCAGGATCGAGACGAACATCAGCCTCGACATCGAGGAGGACGGCTCGGCGACGGTCGGTGCCGAGATCGGATTCGACGAAGAGTTCCAGCAGTTCCTCGGAGATGCAGGCGCCTCCCCCGACGAGATCTTCACCGACCTCCCCGGGTTCGGTGACGAAGATGTCGAAACGACCGAGCGCGTCGATGGGGACATGACGTACTACGGCGTCACCACCGAGGTCGACGACCTGTCGACGTACGACATGAACCAGGCCGGGAATGAGGGCTTCAACGATTTCGAGTTCTCGAGTGACGATGACACGGCGACGCTTCGTGCAACGCTTGCGTCAACGGATCTCGAGGGGCTCGGAGGCGGCGAGGACTTCCCGATCGATCCTTCGATGATCACATCCGAGTTCTTCTCCGCGTCGCTTGTCGTGATGATGCCGGGAACGGTCACCGAGCACGATGCCGATGAGGTTCGGTCCGATGGTGCGCTGGTCTGGAACATCCCCCTCAGCGGTACGAAGAGTGTGTTTGCGACATCCGACTTCGGCGGGTCCAGCGGGAGCGTGGTTCTGATCGTCCTCGCGATCGTCCTCCTCGTCGGGATCATCGCAGCCGTGGTGGCAACGATCGTGTCGAGGCGCGAATCCGAGAAGGCCGTCGCCGAAGCAGCAGCAACGTCGAAGGCGAGCGACTCCACCGATCACGAGCCAGACACGGCGTCGTCCGTCGGCACCGCTGCCATGGCAGATGACATCGCGCCCGGAACCTCGGATCACATCGAGGATGCGGCTGAGCCCGCTGCCACGGCTGAAGCCTCCGCCCCAGCGACGAACGGTGGGCCCGCGGGCGGCGCTGACGGGGCCGATGGTGTGGAACCAGACACCGCGTCTGACGATGCTTCCGGATTCCACGACGACGGGCAACCGGAGAAGCCCTGAGCGCTCCGATAGGCCACTCGGGCGCCGTGAGGCTCAGCCCGACATGACGGTGACGGCCATCAGACCGAATGGGCCGTCGATGACGCCGATACCGGCCTTTCGATAGATGGGTGAGACCAGCGCTCGCTCATACGCTGACGCCTCGACGAGGGCATCGACGATGCCGTCGGTGGTTGCCGCGAGTACGACGAGGTCTGCATGGGTTGTCCCCGGTACGTCCGCGGCCCTGAGATCGGATGACAGCTCATCGTCGAGCCGTAGCACTCCGGATCGATAGACCTCCGATGCGCGGGATACGGCGACGATGGCGAGATCCGGTGACCAGGCGAGCGGATCTCCACCAGCAGAGATGCGGTGGCGGTTCACTTGGTCGAACACGCTCTGTGCGATGGTCTGGCTGGGAAGAAGCGCATCGTCGCCGATCGTGGGAAGCGGGATGGGCAGCGTGCCGGCGGCCAGTCGGTCACCAACGGCATCCCGGACAGCGATCACCGCTCCGTAGACCTCTTCCCCGCTGGCGACGGACACGAGCGATAGGACGGGCCCCTGTGGGTCCACGATGGTTCGACCGATGGGACTCTCGTCGATCGACTCGTCCACCGCAGACGCGACGGAGTCCGGCAGGGGCATTGCTGCAGCAAGAGCCGTGGCGAGGACGCCGATGATCATCGCAAAGGCGACACCGACGGAGGCACCGCCGAGTCGGTTGAGCGTCGAAGCTCCGGGGATGATTTTGAGCGCGCCGGCGATCACATTGCCGAGGACGAATGAGGAGACAACGAGGGCCGTGAGGATGATGACGCCGGCCACCACCCGGCCGACCTCATACGGGATGTTGGCCATACCCGAGACGATGGTCCCGACCGCTGGCGACAGCCGGAACACGATGACCGCGCCAACAACGAGCAGCACCCAGTCCAGCGTTTCTCGGAGGAAGCCCCTTCGCCATCCTCGAATCGCGAATCCCGCAACGAGCGCGACCATGATCCAGTCGTAGATACTCACTGCAGCACGGGTCAGTCGGGATCGGCTTCGTCGGCCTCACCGGCAACGATCGGAATCTCGCCGG
>JAHEEL010000054.1:6614-11910 GCA_024640745.1 Actinomycetes bacterium | reverse complement strand
AAGGTGCTCTACAGCCCCTACGCAAACGCCAGGATCGTTTCGATCGACGACTCGGCCGCGATCGCTCTCTCCGGTGTCCACGCGGTGCTCCACCACGGCAACGTCCCTCGGGTTCGCTATGCGTCCGGCGGTCAGAGCTACCCGAACCCGCTCCCCTACGACCAGGTGAGTTTCGACGACCGAGTCCGCTACGTCGGCGACCGCGTCGCCGCCGTAGCAGCCGACACCGAGGAGATTGCCCTGGAGGCGCTCGACCTGCTCGACGTCACTTACGAGGTGCTCCCGGCCGTCTTCGACGAGAATGAGGCGATCCTCGACGGCGCCCCGATCGTCCACGACGAGCCCGACATGGAGGGCGCGCACGACGCCTCCCACAACCTCGTGCACCACATCGAGGCCGAGACCGGGAACATCGAAGACGGATTCGCGGCCGCCGACCGGGTGTTCGAGCAGACGATGCGCGTCCACCAGGTTCAGCAGACACCAATCGAGACGCACATCGCCATCGCCGCCTGGGACAGTGATGAGCGCCTCGTCATCACATCGTCGACACAGGTGCCGTTCCACGTGCGGCGCATGGTCGCCCCGCTCCTCGGCCTCCCCGTGAAGCAGATCCGGATCATCAAGCCGCGTATCGGCGGCGGCTTCGGAGTCAAGCAGGAGATGCTGATCGAAGACATCGTCGGCCACCTGACGATGGCCACCGGGCGTCCCGTTCGGCTCGAACTGACCCGTGAGGAAGAGTTCATGTCGAGCCGAACGCGGCACCCGCAGACGATCACGTTCAAGACCGGCGTGGACGCCGCCGGCAAGCTCACCGCGCAGGAGATGCGCGTGGTCGCCAACACCGGCGCCTACGGGACCCACGGCCTCACGGTGCAGATGGTGACCGGCCTCCGGGGATTGAGCTCGTACAACTGCCCGGTGAAGCGATTCGACTGCAAGGTCGCCTACACCAACCTGCCGGTGCCGGGCGCGTATCGCGGCTACGGCGCGCCGCAGGCGCTCTATGGTCTCGAGATCCACATGGAGGACATCGCTGCCGAACTCGACATGGATGCCATCGAGTTCCGCCGTCTCAACTGGGCGACGGCCGGCGATCCGCTCGACATCGCTCCTCAGCTCGGCGAAGGCGATCAAGACACCAGCGTCGTGCCGATCATCACCTCCTGCGGGCTCGAAGAGGCAGTCGCTCAGGGCCGGAGCGCGATCGACTGGGAGCGTCGCGACGACCCGGCGTGGCGGCAGCCCGCGGACCACCCGAGCATCCGAAGGGGCCTCGGGTTTGCGATGGCCATGCACGGCACGGCGATTCCCGGTCTCGACATGGGAGGAGCGAGCCTCAAGATCAACGATGACGGATCATTCAATCTACTGGTCGGCGCGACCGACCTCGGGACCGGCTCCGACACCGTCGTCGCACAGATCGCGGCCGAGGTCCTGGGCGTATCAACCAGCGACATCATCGTCTACTCGTCCGACACCGACATGACACCGTTCGATGTCGGCGCATACGCATCGAGCACCACGTACATCTCCGGAATGGCCGCGAAACGCGCCGCCGAGCAGGTGCGCGACCAGATCGTGGAGCGAGCCGGGATGATGCTCGACGTCGACCCGGCAACCATCGAACTCCGCGACCGCACGGCTTGGTCGGCCGACGGTCGCTCCGTGAGCCTCGAGGCGATTGCGCTTTCCACGCTGCACCAGGAACGCCAACACCAGATCATGGCGACGGCGTCGTACGTCTCCCCCGAGTCGCCACCCCCGTACGCCGCGCAGTTCGCCGAAGTCGAGGTCGACATCGAGACCGGGCAGGTCACCGTGACGCGCCTGGTCATGGCGGTCGACTGCGGCGTCGCAATCAACCCGGTCACTGCCGCCGGTCAGGTGGAAGGCGGGATGATCCAAGCACTTGGTTACGGCCACTGCGAAGAGATGGCCTACGACGAAGCCGGCCGTATGGTCAACGCTTCCTTCGGTCCGTACAAGATCTACCGCTCGGACGAGATGCCGGAGATCGAGGCCATCCTCGTGCAGACCATGGAGCCGAGCGGGCCGTTCGGTGCGAAGGCCATCGCTGAAATCCCGAAGGACGCCGTTGCTCCGGCCGTGCGGAATGCGATTGCCAATGCGACCGGTGTGCGCATCGCCAACATCCCGTTCACGCCCGAGCGGGTCTGGCGAGCTCTTCAGCAAGCGTGAGGCCCGCCGACCATCGAGCACTCGTCGCGGAGTTGTCGGCGGCCGTCGACCGCGGCACACCGGTCGTTGTCGCCACGATCGTTGAAACCGCGCGTTCGGTACCCCGGCATGCCGGTGCCAAGATGCTCATCTACGCGGACGGGACATCGTTCGGTACGGTCGGCGGCGGCCAGGTCGAAGCCCTGATCCGATCCGATGCGCTCGAAGCCCTTGCCGGACAGTCCACCCGTCTCAAGGAGTACACCCTCGAAGACCCGGAGCAAGGCGATCCCGGGATCTGCGGGGGGACGATGACCGTTGCATTGGAGCCCTACATGCCGCCTCATACCATCTTCGTCATCGGCTGCGGTCACGTTGGCCGCGCCGTCATCGACCTCGCGCACTGGCTCGGCTACCGCACGGTCGCCACCGACGATCGTCCCGAACTCGTCGACGAATCATCCATACCGAATGCGGATGTGCGCCTCGTCGGCACCGTCGCACAAGCGGTCGACGAGGAGCCGCCCGGAGCGCACACCTCGATCGTGGTGGTCACGCGGAGCCACGAGATGGACGTGGAAATCATTCCGATGCTCGTCGCCACGCCTGCCCGATACATCGGGGTGATGGGCAGCAAGCGCCGGTGGGCGGCCACCCGGGCACAACTCCTCGAATCGGGTGTGGCGGCCGAAGCGCTCGACCGAATCCGTGTGCCGATCGGCCTCGACATCGGAGCGGAGACCGTCGAGGAGATCGCCGTCTCGATCCTCTCGGAAGTCATCCGAGCGACCGTGTCGGAGAATCAGTGATCGATCCCGAACGCCACCTCATCGTCGTTCGAGGAGGCGGCGATCTCGGGTCCGGTGTCATCTGGCGTCTTCGGCGTGTGGGCTTCCCCGTTGTCGTCCTCGAACTCGGACGGCCGCTGACCGTGCGACGAACCGTGGCCTTCTCTTCGGCCGTGACCGACGGCAGCATCGTCATCGACGGCATCGAAGGACGGCGCGTCGAGACTGCGGCAGAAGCTGTGGCTGTCACGTCCACCGGGATCGTCCCGGTGCTCGTCGCCTCAGAGATTCCGATCTTTGCTCCTCGACCCTCGGTCGTGGTCGATGCTCGTCTCGCCAAGCAGAAGCTCGACACGTCAATCGATCAGGCACCACTCGTCGTCGCACTCGGACCCGGCTTCGAGGCAGGCGTCGATTGCGATGCCGTCGTCGAGACCATGCGCGGCCACCGCCTGGGCCGGGTCCTCTGGGAAGGGACAGCCGAGCCCAATACAGGCGTGCCGGGAGAGATCGGAGGTGCATCGGCTGAGCGCGTCGTCCGGGCCGACCGCGACGGCACGCTGCGCTGGAACGTCGACTTTGGCGATTCGGTGAAGGAGGGCACCGTCATCGGGCGAATCGACGACTCGGCGATTCGGGCCAGGATCTCGGGAACCGTCCGGGGCCTGCTGTTGCCCGGACCGGTGACCGCGGGTCTGAAGATTGGGGACATCGATCCCCGGGTCGACCCGGCGGCCATCCATCAGATCTCCGACAAGGCGCTCTCAATCGGCGGCGCCGTGCTCGAGGCCGCGCTCGCCGGCCTCGGGGTGCCCCGGGGATGACCACACCGCTCTCCCGGCAACTCGCCGTCGGCGACCGGGAGCTGATTGCCATCGTTGGTGCCGGAGGCAAGTCGACGCTGCTCTTCGCCTTGGGCGGCGAGCTCGTCGCAGGCGGACGCCGGGTCATCCTCACGACGACCACGAAGATGGCACGCGATCAGGTGACCGAGCCGGCCTGCTGGTCGGATGATCCCGCCACCGTCGAGGCCGCGTTGGTCGGAGGTCCGGCGCTGTTCGTGGCGCAGAATGAGATCCCAGGCAAGATCACCGGCCCCTCGCCCGAGGCCGTCAACCGCCTCTTCTGCGATACGACCGCCGACTACGTCGTCGTCGAAGCCGATGGCGCCCGATCAATGTCGATCAAGGCTCCTGCGGCGCACGAGCCCGCGATCCCGAGCTGGTCGACGTTGGTGATCGTCGTGGTCGGGATCGATGCGGTCGGGCGGCGAGTGGTCGAGGCGGCCCATCGCCCCGACCGTGTCGCGTCCCTCACGGGCCTCGCCCCGGAGTCGATCCTCACCGTTCGCGACGTCGCTGCGATCATCTCACACCCCGACGGCGGCCTGGCACGCATACCGGAGGCAGCCCGAACGGCGATCGCCATTACCAAGGTAACGCCGACGACGACGGCATCGGCGACCGAGCTCGAGACGATCCTCGCCCATCATCCGCGCATCACCCGCGTGGTCACATTGCCGCTCGTCGGCACCTGATGAACGAAGGGTTCGCTACCCGGCCCGGAGCCGTGTGGGGACCGGTTCGATCCCCACACGGACGATCGCCTCAACGACGCCGGTGCGCGTAGGCTTCAACTGCTGGAGAGGAGTGAGAATGACGCTATCCGGCCGCGACCTCGTCGATCGCATCAACGAACTCATGTCGCAGAAGGACGTGGAGGCCCTCTGCGACCTCTACGCCGCCGATGCACAGATGGTGCTCTACTACCGGGTCGCCTCCGGGCGTGACGAGATCCGGCGGCTCCTCGCGAGCTCGCTCGAGTCACACGGTGTCTACGACGTCATCTCCGTCGACCAGTTCCAGGACACCGGCGACATCGTCATGTGGGACGCCACCGTCGAACGAGACGCGGGGATCCTCGAGGCCACCCACATCCTCATCCTCAACGCCGATGGTCTGATCCACCGCCACATCCCTCGCATTCGCGGATACTGGGGGATGTAATCGATATCGGGGCGGCGCCGGAGACTGCCGCCCGGCGACTACGTTCCTTCGGGCAGGAGCGCGTTGGTCCCCCGGGCCAGGTACTCCCCTCGTCCCGGCGCTCCCACAAACTCGCCCTGGTCCACGATGACCTCGCCGCGTAGCAGCACCGTCTCGGCCGCGCCGCCGAGTTCGGCGCCCTCGAACACTGAGTAGTCGAGGTTCATGTGGTGGGTCTCGGCAGAGAGGGTGTGGGTGGCCGATGGGTTGTACACCACCACATCGGCGTCCGATCCTGGAGCGATGGTGCCCTTCCTCGGGTACAGGCCCGAGATCTTT
>JAHEEL010000054.1:0-6604 GCA_024640745.1 Actinomycetes bacterium | reverse complement strand
CGATCCATCGGGTGAGCGGGATCCACCCTTCCAGAACGCCCTGGAAGACGAGATCCATTCGGTGCTCGACGACACCGAGACCGTTCGGGATCTTGCGGAAGTCGCCGCGACCGGCCTCCTTCTGCTCCCAGCTGAACGGACAGTGATCGGTCGCAACGGCATCGACGCGTCCGGTCGAGATCCCCGACCAGAGCGCTGCCTGGTGTCCTTCGGCCCTTCGGCGGAGCGGCGGCGAGCACACGAATCTGGCGGCATCGAATCCTTCGGGCAGATCCTCCTGCGCCAGCCAGAGGTACTGAGGGCACGTCTCGGCGAACACCGGAAGCCCGCGATCGCGAGCGACGACGGCCTCGGCGAACGCATCCTGGGACGAAATATGCACGATGACCAGCGGACAGCCTGCGATCTCGGCCAGCGCCGCCACACGATGGACCGCCTCGGATTCCATCGATGCCGGTCTGGTGAGCAGATGATGAATGGGGTCCGTCTCACCTCGTTCAACCGCCTCGTCCCGAAGCAGGTCGATCGCAATCCCATTCTCGGCATGCATCATGATCGTGGCTCCGATCGATGCTGCGGTCTGCATCGCCTCCAGGATCTGCCGATCGTCGGAGAGATTGACACCCGGATATGCCGTGAACAGCTTGAACGTGGTGACCCCTGCTCGCATCATCTCGGGAAACTCCGCGAGCGTCCCGGCGTGGACGTCGGTCACCATCATGTGGAATCCGTAGTCGACGAAGCAATGCTCCGCGGCTCGGGCCATCCACTCATCGAGGCCCGCGCGAAGCGTGCTGCCCCGGGTCTGCCCGGCGTAGTCGACGATGGTCGTGGTACCTCCGACCGCGGCAGCCCTCGTCCCCGTCTCGTACGTGTCGCTCGAGACCGTGCCGGAGACGGGCAGCTCCATGTGGGTGTGCATGTCGACACCACCGGGGATCACGTAGCGCCCCGTGGCGTCGATCACTCGGTCGAAATCGCCGTCGGCCGAACCGGGAGCCACGACCCCCACGATCCGCTCTCCTTCGATGACGACGTCCGACTCTGTTGCCGCTGCCGCGGTCACCACCGTTCCGTTGCTGATCAGTGTGCGCATGGTCCCATCATGGTCGATCCGGCGGTCGGACTGTGGTAGAGGCCGAAGGTCGCAAGTACGAACTCCGCCGCAAGGGTCCGGCGTTCAGGGGCCGTTCAACGGCTCGGCTTCGATGACAACACGACGTCGAACTCGAGCAGATCCGCTGCGGTCCCCACGGGCCGACGCTCGCTTCTGGCGTGGCCCTCCTTGAAGTACGTGGATTGCATCCAGGCGTCGAAGTGCTCGGCGGTCTCCCAGTGGGTGACGACGAACCAGCGAGGCTCGGCATCGGAGGTCGGGCGCAGGAGCTCGAATCCGAGGAAGCCTGGCTGATCGTCGACCGACCCGAGACGGTTCCGGAAGCGCTCCAGCAGTTCGTCGCCGCCCTCCGGCGGCACGGTGATGGCGTTGATGCGAACGACGGCCATGGTGGATCTCCTCGATCTCGATGCTCGGGGCGATGATGGCAGACGCCGGCGGCAAGACCCGAGACGAGAGACACGAGACACGAGACACGAGACACGAGCGACACCGCCGGGCTTCGTGTCCGGCGACCGGCCACTCGCAATGGAGGTTCTTCGGCCCGGCGGTGGGGATTCTGTCACACACGACCGGTACGTTGCGGGTCTGGGACACCACGATCTCGCCGCCGCGCGACCGCACCACGTGTTGCAGTGGAGGTGGGGGGAATCGAACCCCCGTCCCATGAGGTTTCAGCGTCGGCATCTCCGAGCGCAGCCGACAGCGAGCTTTCGGAACCGGGGAGACGCCGTCGGCCGTTTCTCCTAGGCCCTAGTCGGAATGGGCTTGGCCCGCCGGTCCCGACATCCCGGCGGGGGCATCCTGCATTGCTATGCCCGGGTCCGGCGAGGCAGGCACCCTCCGGGCGGACACGCTGCGTTAATTAGGCAGCGAGTGCGTAACTTTCGTTGTCGGCACTTATGGTTGTTCCCGGCTCTTTAACGAGGCTCCGGGGACCTCGGCTCGCTTCCGGCGCCTCAACCCTCACAGTCGAAACCATGTCACCCCCGCAAAGGGGAACACGCAAGGCGCGTTCAACGACCTAATCGTAGCGCAGGGCGTTCCGGAAACGCTCCCCGGGTGTCCCGCTATCACCCACCCCCGGATAGCCTGGCCGCCATGGAGAACGAGCCAACCATCACCACACCGGAATCCGCGCAGCCCGCTGAGCCGACCCCCTCCACGATCGACGTCAACGCGCAAGAGGAGCAGAAGCGCCGATCGAGCTCGCCGCGCGGATTGCTGGTAGCCGTCGCGGTCGGAATCGTTGCGGTACTAACGATGCAAGCCTTCACCCTCCTCTCGGCCGGCAATACCGATGATCAGGTCGCCGCCCTCGAAGAACAGGTCGACGACATGGCATTCGACGTGTCCGAAGTGCGCCGTTCCGTGGTCGAGGTCGACCGCAAGGTCGACGAACTCGCCGCCGAGGCGCCGATCGCAGCTGCGGCGTCGGGCGCTTCCGCCGCGGTCGCACCCACCACACCCGAAGGATGGCTCCCGCCGTTCGAACAAGGCCAGCCCGATGCCGCCCTCGGAATCGCACTCGGCGACGTGACCGGATCGGAGTACTACACGGACGCCGATGTCACGATTGATCCCACCGACGGTACGACCCGCGCGTGGCTGGTGTGGGCCCATTGGTGCCCCTACTGCCAACGAGAGCTTCCACCCCTGGCCGAATGGTACGAAACCAATGCGGAGCGCTATCCGAGCGTGGAGCTCGTCAGCGTCACAACATCAATCGATCCCAATCGAGGAAATCCGCTCGAGCCGTACCTCGACGAGCTCCAGCTCCCGTTTCCGACCATTGTCGATCCCGACCTCGCCCTTACCGAGCAGTTCGGTGCGAGCGCCTTCCCATTTTGGGTGTTCACCGGCCCGGACGGCACGACGCTGCTACGAATTGCGGGATTCCTCGAGATCGAGCAGGTCGAGGAGATCTTCAACCAACTCGATACGCTTCCGGCTTAGCCGAGGGTCGGATGCCGTCTTCCTGGGACACCCGCTATCGCGAGCGCTCGGCTCCGATCGATCCTGCGGCATTCGTGCGCGTTGAGCTCGCACCCCTGCTGCGATCACCGGGACGCGCCCTCGATGTTGCCGGCGGCGCGGGACGACACGCGATCTGGCTCGCCCAGCGGGGATGGAATCCGACGATGATCGATACCTCCCACGTGGCCATCGAGATCGCGGAAGCACGTGCGGCCACTGCCGGTGTCGACATCGAACTGATCCAAGCCGACCTCACAAACGCCGACCTGCCGGCGGGGCCTTGGGACCTCATCCTGATCGTCCACTATCTCCAGCGAGATCTGTTCGCAGGGATGATCGACCGGCTCGCCCCCGGCGGGCTCCTCGCACTATCGGTAGCTACGGTGCGTAACCTCGAGCGGCACGAGCGCCCCGGCCCGCCGTACCTGCTCGAACTCGGAGAGGCGCCGTCGTTGGCAGATGGACTCGAGATCGTCCATTACGGCGAGGGCTGGTCTGTGGAAGACCGACACGAGGCACGGTTGGTGGCACGAAAGCAAACGTAGCATCCACCCGCCGGACCACGTTGGCTTGGCAGGACCGGGATCGAGTGGGCTAGCGGCGGTGGCTCCGGGCGCGATCCATCTCCCGCTTCTGCTGGCGTTCGACGAGCTTCTTGCGCTTGTCGTAGGTGTGGCGGCCCTTCGCGAGCGCGATCTCGATCTTTGCGAGGCCGTGGGTGAAATAGATCTGGAGCGGAACGAGCGTGAGCCCCTGCTCCTGGACCTTGCCGGTCAGCCGATCGATCTCCCGCCGGTGGAGCAGCAGCTTGCGCCTACGCTCGGGATCGTGGCCACCCGACGTTGCATACGAGTAGGGAGCGATATGCGCGTTCTCGAGCCAGAGCTCGCCGCGGTGCAGCGTCGCATATGCGTCCTTGAGCTGCACCTGGCTCGCACGCAGGCTCTTCACCTCGGAGCCCGTGAGCACCATCCCGGCCTCGAACGTGTCGAGAATCTCGTAGTTGTGCCGTGCGCGTCGGTTGGACGCGACGACCTTGCGACCTTCAGCCATGGTGCATGCAGCGTAGTGGCGGAACCGCCAACGTCTGCACGGTTCTCGAACGTGCCGCTTGCGGCGCGCTCCGTACCGGCGAGCGCTGTCCGTCGGCGGTTCCCGCAGATACCTGCTGCGTGCCGCTTGCGGCATGCAGCCCTAGAGGTACTTCGCAGGATTCACCGGGTTGCCGCCGATGCGAACTTCGAAGTGGAGGTGGGGTCCGGTAGACACGCCCGTCGAACCGACATACCCAACGACCTGACCCCGGTTCACCGACTGGCCCGACGACACGGCGAACTTGGATTGATGAGCATAGAGGGTCACCATGCCGCCGCCGTGGTCGATCATCAACGTGTTGCCGTACCCACCCTTGACGTCGGCGAAGATGACGGTTCCGGCCTCGGCGGCGACGATCGGTTGGCCCATCCCGGCATTCATGTCGACGCCGTTGTGCATCAGCGAATAGCCATGCACCGGGTGCACTCGGGGGCCGAATCCCGAGCTGATCCCACCGGGCACCGGTCGCGCCAGCATGCCGGGTGCGGACCCCGCAGCCGTGGTCTGTTGAGCGATCAACTTCTTGATCGATGCCTGCTCCTTCTCGAGCGAGGCGATTTCTCCCTCGATCTCCTCGATCTGAGCGTCGTACTCCGCGAGGAGTGATCGCTGAGTCCGGTACTCGTCCTGGAGCGCGTCGCTCGTGGCTTGCATCTCGTTCTGCAGGCGTGCGAGCTGGTCTTCTGCAGCCTGGAGTGCTGCGAGGTCCAGCGAAAGATCGGCCTCGCGAGCGGAAATCGCGGCGCTCTCGTCTTGCTCGTCGACCAGTAGGGACTCGAAACGCTCAACCGTGTCCGTCCCGTCGGCCGTGACCCGATCGAGGTAGACGAGGCCGACAGCGATGTCGGTCCAGGCCCTCGCGGAGAATGCCACCGCCGGCACGCCGATGCCGGCTCCCATGTAGGTCTCGACGGCATGATGAACTGCTGCCTCGCGCGCCGTGCTCAGCTCGGATCGTGTCAATGCGAGGGCCTGATACTGAGCATGAAGATCGGTGCGAACGTCACGCAGCACGCGTTCCTTGCTCACCAGATCCGACTCGACGGTGAGCAGCTCCATCCGAAGCGACGTCATGGAGGCGAGCACCTCGTCCATCCGCTCCTCCGTCGCCTGGATTTCGCCGGCGAGCGAACCGCGATTGGACGTCACCGCATCGATCTCGTTGTTCAGTGACTCGATGCGCTTTCTCACGCTCTGCAGGTCGGCTCCGAGATCATCGGCTCCGACTGCAGGAGCGATCGCGAGCGCCAGGGCCAAGACGAGACCGGAAACGAGGAGGCGGCGTGCTCGTGTCACGTTCGCAGGTACTTGTGGACCGTGAGGCTCAGGCCACTGCCGATGAGACCGGCAAGCACCCCGAACAGCAGGACCAGCGCGCCCTGCGAGTAGAGATAGTCGTGTTGGACGGCGACATTGATCCATTCCGGCAGATCGGTCAAGCGATCAACAGCCAGTTGCTGGGCAATGACGACGAACGCGACGGCGAGGGCGGCCCCAATGAAGCCCTCGATCGCGCCCTCGAGGAGGAACGGAACGCGGATGAACCAATTCGAAGCGCCGACGAGGCGCATGATCTCGATCTCCTCACGGCGGGCGTAGATCGCCATATGAATCGTGTTCGCGATGAGCGCAACGGCAGCGACGCCGAGCGCAAGAGCGAGCAACCAGAACATCACCTGGAGCCCGTCGCGCAGCGAGATCATTGCATCGATGGCCTGGCCGGCGGATTGGACGCGCAGCAGCCCCGGCGTTGCCTGCAGCCGGGTGACGATCGTCTGGTAGTCGTCCGGGTTCACCGGCTTGATGCGGAGCGACGCGGGAACGATGTCCGGGCTCTCCTCGATGACTCGCAGCGTTGCGGGCTGGTTCGAGAGCAGAACCCGAGCTTCGTCGAGCGCCTCGGCCTTGGACACGAAGTAGACGCTGTCCACCTCGCCCCAGCTCTCCATCTCCGCCTGAAGCTCCGGAACCGAGGCCAGGGCGTCGTCACGTACGAACGCGATCACCCGCACATCCTCGGCCCATTGGAGTGTGTTGATGCGCACCACTTCGCCGAAGACGAGCGTTCCGAACGTCAGGGTCAGGGAGATGAAGACGGCGAGGACGGCGCCGAGCACGACAAGCCCGTTGCGACCGATGTTCGCAATCGCCTCGCGCAGGAGATAGGAAATGCGACTCACCGCTCCGCCTCGCCGGTCGCGTCCTCCGCCACGGTGGATGCAACACTCTCGGACATGTCGGCGGTCTCGACGCGCACCGATTCAGGCTCCGGCCTGCCATCTCTGATGTCTTCGACTGCGTCGAGCGACCCTCCTCCCGCCTCGTCGCCGAGCTCGATGTCGCCACCCGATTCGTTGCCGTTCACACGATCGTCTGCGACGCCGACGCCCTCGGCTTCAGCGGAAGACGCGTCCT